>CAZROQ010000073.1:0-3401 GCA_964601755.1 uncultured Candidatus Saccharibacteria bacterium | reverse complement strand
GGATACTAAAGAAAAAATAGCCCTGATTAAATCCTTTGCTGAAGAGATAGTCACGGAAAAAGAACTTGAAGACCTTTTCAAAAACAAAAAAAACCCCATCGCGTATGATGGCTTCGAACCTTCAGGAAACATTCACATCGCACAGGGATTACTAAGAGCAATCACAGTAAACAAACTCACAAAAGCTGGTGTAAAATTCCGCTTCTGGATAGCAGACTGGTTTGCGATGTTAAACAACAAGCTAAATGGGGACTTAGAAAAAATCAAAACAGTCGGAGAATATTACATCGAAGTTTGGAAAGCCTCTGGAATGGACCTAAAAAACGTCGAATTTATTTGGGCATCAGAATACATCAAAGAAAATCCTGAATACTGGGAAACTGTTCTTAAACTCTCAAGAGAAGCTTCAGTACAAAGAGTTCTAAGATGCGGACAAATTATGGGTCGCGAAGAATCAACTTCAAATCCTTCAGCACAAATTCTCTATCCACTTATGCAGGCAGCAGACATCAAAAGCTTAAACGTCGATATTGCCCAACTCGGCATGGACCAGAGAAAAGTGAACATGCTCGCCCGGGACATTTTCCCAAAACTAGGCCTTAAACCTCCGATAGCTATTCACCACCATATGCTTTTAGGTTTACAACATAAAGACTCAGACCTTCAGGGAGTTGATAAAAAGATAGAAATGAAGATGTCAAAATCAAAACCAGATACTGCGATATTCATGACAGACTCTGAAGAAGAGATAAAGAGAAAATTCAAAAAGGCTTACTGCCCCGAAGGCCAAGAAGAGGAAAATCCTGTGATGGAATACGCAAAGTATATCGTTTTCGAACGCCTCCCCAAAATAAAAATTTCCCGCCCAGATAAATTCGGTGGAGACCTTACAATCGAGTCCTATGACGAACTAAAAGAAAAGTTCATCGCGAAAGAAATACACCCCATGGATTTAAAATCTTCTATAGCCGCACACATCAATGAACTCCTAGCACCAATAAGAAAACACTTCGAAACAAACACCAGAGCAAAAAAACTAGCAGAACAAGTAAAAAAATTTGAGATAACAAGATGATAGAAATAAAGCCAAAGCCAAAAAAAGTAAAATGTAAAGAATGCGGAAAAGAATTTGAAGTCTCGCCCCGAGCACGTTTCCAAAGAAAATATTGCGACACTTGCTCCAAAAAAAGAAAGAAAATGTGGGACGAACAATGGAAAGTCAAATTCGAGGATCTTGAGGACGAATAACTACTTCTTACTCAATTCCCGCCAACTCCACGCCGAAAGCAACGCCGCCAAAGCAATAAACATCCAATTAACAGTAAACGTCAAAACCATACACACCAAAGCAAATAATGACATCACAACAACCTTCCAATTAGTCTTTCCCATCATAAACAAACATAAAATAAAAATAAAAACCTTTTCACAAGTTAAAATTTCTTGTGCTTTGAGTAACATTCCTTACAATAAACCGGCTTACCTTCAGTCGGCTTGAAAGGAACCTCACATTCCTTCTTACAATCGTCGCACGTCGCTTTATGCATCTCTCGGGGTGTAAAGTCTCTTCGGCCCCTAAAACCACCTCCGCCGCCTCTACCGCCAAATCCTCCTCGATTACCACGATTTCCGCCGCCACCGCCACGATTTCCACCATCAAATCCCATCTTAATATCTACCTCCATTACATCTAATAATATTAAAAAGAACTGCTCCATTCCGCGCGGTTTCATTCCGCTTTATCTCGATATACATATGTACCCGTTTGGTACACCTCAACTCTAAAAGGTAAATTAATGACTATTTAAACTATCCCTTTTACAAAACTCACAAGCTTTATATCCTCAATACTTTTAGAGAAGAAATGAAAGAAATCTCAATCTCTCCAAGAGACTACCAAAAAGAAATCTTCGAAACAGCCAAAAACAGCAACACCCTCGTAGTTTTACCAACAGGACTAGGAAAGACCCTCATAGCATTAATGCTCTCAGTTGAAAGACAAAAGAAACACCCTGGAAAAAAAATCCTCATGCTCGCACCCACAAGACCATTAGTAGAACAACACTTCTTAAGCTATAAAAAAAACCTCCCCGAATTATTCGCCGACCTTCAACTCTTCACAGGAGAAATCCCCGCCAAACAACGCCAAAAAACATTTCAGACAGCAGACATAATCTTCTCGACCCCCCAATGCATAGCGAACGACCTCAAGTCTTACCTTTACAAACTAGACGACGTCTCACTTCTGATAATCGATGAAGCACATCGTTGTCTCAAAAACTACTCCTACACGACAGTCGTTGATTATTACAAACGCCAGGCCCCAGATGAACTCCAAAGCATCATGGACCTCACAGCCTCCCCGGGCTCCGAATCAGAAAACGTCAAGGAGATTTGCAAACACCTCAATGTGAGCGAGATCGAAGTCAGAACCCGAGACTCACCAGATGTCAAACCCTATCTTCAGGAATTAGAATTCGAAAAAGTCGCAGTCCCTTTTCCCGCTGAATTCATGGAAATAAAACTACTATTAAAAAAAATCTATGACAATAAAATCGACCAACTAAGACAAAAAAACCTACTCTTTGGTCCATCGAATAAGATTGCTCTTCTCAAACTCCAGGCCAGATTAGGTGCACGTTATTCCGGAGCAAAGGACTTCAACGCAATGATTGGAATGTCGCTAACTGCCTCAGCGATTAAAATATCTCACGCCTTGGAATTACTAGAGACCCAAACACTCGCTGGCGTTAACGAATACTTCAATTCATTAATTGAACAGGCAAATCAGAAAAAATCCAAAGCCGTCCAAAACCTGGTCAAATCGCCCGAGTTCAACGCTGCAAAAATCTCCCTCCAGAACCTCCTCACTAAGAAAGTTGAACACCCCAAGGTAGAAGAGGCTGCCGTGATTATTGAGAACGAAATGAAACAGAACCCAAATTCAAAAGTAATAATCTTCACCCAATTTCGCGAAACAGGCCTCACACTTGTTAAAAGACTAAACAACATTGAGGGCGTCAACGCCAAAGCTTTTTTCGGTCAGGCGAAAAAGAACGGCTCTGGATTAAGCCAAAAAGAACAAAAACAGATTATCCAAAAACTAAACGCTGGCGAATTAAACGTTCTTGTAGCAACCTCAATAGGTGAAGAGGGACTGGACATTGCAGAAGTTTCAGCAGTAATCTTTTACGAACCAATCCCGTCAGCTATCAGAAAGATTCAACGCACAGGTAGAACCGCCCGTCTCAATCCGGGCAAACTTATCATACTCGTTACCAAAGACACGAGAGATGTCATCAATCATTACGCCTCGACAGCAAGAGAAAAAAGAATGTATAAGACCCTTGAAGGCGTCAAGACCGACCTCGGAGAAGAAAGATTAAAAAAACAAAAAGCAC
>CAZROQ010000072.1:0-3477 GCA_964601755.1 uncultured Candidatus Saccharibacteria bacterium | reverse complement strand
TGAATGAAAATTGAAAATTGTAAATTGAAAATTATTCTCTATGAAAACCAGTTCCTCACAGAGGTCGTAAAAATTTTCAATTTACAATTTACAATGAATTTTCAAACTCCAATGTCTTAATTAAAAAGACACTCGTTTTAGTTTCAAACATTCACACATTCTTGTTTTGATTCGTAATTCTTAATTCTTGATTCTTAATTCTTAATTCTTGATTCTTAATTCCTAATTCTTTATTCTTACTTCATAATTCGTAATTCGTAATTCGTAATTCTTGATTCGTACTTCTTAATTCTTTACCCATGCGTACAGACAGATTCTTTCTAACAGAGCCGGTTGGAGATAAAGCCCAACTAAAAATAACCGACCCAAACATCACAGAACAGTGGCGCAAGGTTTTGCGCATGGCTCCGGGTGCAGAGATGATTCTGCTCGATAATTCCGGCTATGAGTTTCAGGCTCGCCTGATGGAGTACGAGTCAGACGGAGCAATTGTCGCCATTCTTGATTCTAAAGAAGGGGAAAACAAATTGGACAGGGAAGTGGTGCTTGTTTGCAGTGTCTTAAAGAAAGACAACTTTGAGTGGGTAGCCGAGAAAGCAACTGAGCTTGGTGTGTCTAAGATAGTCCCTGTACTTGCCGATAACTCTGTAAAACAAAACCTGCGTATGGATCGTCTCGAAAAAATAGTTCGCCAGGCCTCAGAGCAGTCAGAAAGAACGGTCGAGCCGGAAATAAGCCAGATTATGAATCTGGAAACAGCGCTTGGCTTAAGCTCGAAGCCTGTAGTTTTGGTGACACGGGATAACAAAGCTAAAAAATTTACCGAAATCGACACAGATCCACTTTTTGTTTTTGTCGGCCCCGAAGGCGGTTGGAGCAATGAGGAGATCGCGCTTTTCAAAGAAAGGGGAGCAGAGCTTCGAAACTTAGGCCCACAAATACTTCGCGCCGAAACAGCGGCTATCTCTGCCTGCGCCTTGGCTCTACTAAAATAAATATTTCTAACTATATATAGTTAGAAATGTATCTATATATAGATACAAAAAGAAAGAGCTTCTCGAAGTTTATTGAGGTTTAACCTTTACACAGTCTTGTGCATAATCTTGAAAGAAAAAATACGATTTAAATCGTATTTAAACCCGTTTTTATTTTTGTAAACAAAAACCCCGACGCGGTGTCGGGGTGGTGGGGTACACAAGAGATGGAAACGACTAGAACGGTTATGGCCGTTTCTCTTTCTCGGCCGTCCGTTTCTCAATTTCACAATAAAGGGCTTCTTTGATCGTGCCACTGAATTTCTCCACAAGATGACACGGGTGCTGATAGGTGATCTGCACGCCGGTTTCTTCATACACGATCCGTACAAACGCATCCATAACCTTGGTGGTGATCCGCTCGTTGAATACGGAAAGCGTGTCTTCGGAGACGCTGATCTCACCGTCCGGACTGACGGTGACGGGAAGTTTCTCTTCACCGCGAACGACGCGCCGAATAGCCTGGATAAACGACTCGCGGATGGCACCAGGCACAAAGACAGGATCTACCCGTGCGTGGAGCTCTTTGGCTTCGGCGACTTGTGTTTGAGGTTTGAGCAGAAACATAATCTCTTTTCGGACCTGATCAGGGCTGACATTGAGGGTGGCGAGAGTTCGCACAGCTATGCTGTTCTCGTGATGCATCAAAGCGAGGAGTAGATGCTCGGTACCAACATAGTTATGGTCGAGAGCAGACATCTCCCGAAAGGCGATCGAGATCGTCTCCCTTAAGTCGTCGTTCGACCTCTGTTCGGAGTCGGTGCTCTGCTCGAGTGCGGCGCGAATCGTATCAACTGTCGCTCCGAGGAGAAGGAGCACATGAGACGCAACTCCAGCGCGTCGTTCGCGCATGAGGCCGATCAGGATGTCTCCGGTGTTGATCTGTTGTCGTTTCGAGTGAAGCGATTCCTCATGTGCCAGAAGCAGTACAGCTTGCGATCGGTCGGTTAATCGATCGATTAACTCTTCGGCTGATTGAGACATCTGCGTATCTCCTTGTGTTTGAGAAGGAACATGTTTTGAACTTACATGAATGTACGCCACAAATATTCTTTCGTCAAACAAAAATGTGTGCCGGGGAATCGACGCAATAAGGTTGTGAGGTATTATCGAAAACCGAAACAAAAATAATCGAATTTGCGTGACTACAAATTCGGTTTACAATATAGATACTTATATATACTTACTTTAAATATGGACCAAGAAAATAATATAAAAACAGACGGTGGGCAAAACACTCAAGGTGCCGATAAAAATCTAGAGGGACAAAATGAATTTGTAGTAGAAGAACCGCCTCAACAAAAAAATGCCGGTGGGGAGGATATTGTTGTGGAAGGAATCAGAACATATCAAAAAGACCTAGCACAAGCACAAGGGCAAACACAGGGGCAAAGTGCCCAGCCAACCTCAGAGGCGGGTGATTCTCGAAAAATTACAGAAAAACAAAAAACTCCAATTCAAAGAGAGAAAACCGTTATTGATGGCGTTTCTTTCACGGAGACACAAAAACAAAATGACGAAACAGAAGAAATACCGGAAGAAAAAATAAACGAAGAAAGAGCAGATGCCCAAAAAGAGCTGGCTAAAGAACTACAAGACGAATCCATAGATCCGTTAACCAAACAGGCCTTTGAAGGTGGTCCGAGTGCCGATCAAAAAGAACCAGAAACAAATGAAACAAAAAGCACCGAAGGTCTTGCCGATCTGGAAAAAGAAATCGAAAAAGCCCCCAAAAACTCAAAAATAATATTAGAAAAGGGGATTGAACCCAGAAAACCAAAAAGCCCCGAAGTACAAGCGGGCTTTACAGACAAAAAGATAAAACCGGAAGCGTCGGAAGACAAAAAAGAATTTGTGGAAAAAACTGAAGAAGAGGCTACTCCGAAAAAGCAAACACTGGCCGATGTAATAAAAGAAAAACCAAAAACAAAAAGCCCCGAAAAAAGAATGGAGGAAATCCGAAAAGAAATTCAAGAAAAAACCAAACAAAAAGAGGCGATTGAACTAGAGAAAACACCCATACAAGGAAAAGTGCACCAAATAGATATTAATATAGAAGACACCGATGAAAAACTTGAACCCATAAAAAAGAGGGAGTCAGAAATCGAAGAAGAAATATCAGAAATTGAAAAGAAAGAAGCGGACACTTCAAATCCGGATGAAAAGCACGGCCACGAACAAAATCGTTGGGAAAAAGAAAAAGAAAGAAGATCAATAGAAGAAGACAAGTGGTCAATCCAAGAGGAGAAAGAAAAGCTGGAGAAAGAAAAGGCTGAAAAAACACACTCTTTGGAAGAAAAAAATAACCGCATTGCTTCCTTGGAGAAAGATATAAATAAACTTGAGAAAGAAAACAGCAAATTAGATCTTGAGCAAAAACTTGCAAACATAAAAAAGAAAAAAGAGGAACTGGAAGTTAGCTGGATAGATAAAACAGATAAAC
>CAZROQ010000071.1:0-3507 GCA_964601755.1 uncultured Candidatus Saccharibacteria bacterium | reverse complement strand
GTTTCATTGGTTCTTGAATGAAAATTGAAAATTGTAAATTGAAAATTATTCTCTACAGATCAACCTTGAGTATTTTCTCAAATTCCTCCAGATCAGCAAAAACTTTTTGTCGGTCAGAATCAAAAAATATAACCGAAAACATATTAACTCCTCCTTGATTAACAGGGTAAACTTTTTCTCCTTTGGGAACTCTTGTTTTGGAGACAAGATAGGTAGAAAGTTTTTCTTTTATCTCTTCTTTGTTGAAACCTTCAAAAATCGCAACTCTGTCGGTCGAGACTTTTCGTATAGCCACCGTCCCCAAAACTTCTTTTTTGATAATTGGCTCCAGACCCAACCTGATGCGAATATCGTTTGTTCCATGATCAAAACCATAAGCCAGTCGATACTGTCTGCGTCTTTGAGAGCCGAGACGGGCGCTCATCTCGACAATCTTCCAGCCGTCTTTTGTCAAAACAGTATCCACCTGCAGTGTTGTCGATTTCAAACCAAGGTCAGAAACAGACCTTTCAAGAAGTACCTGCAACTCGAAAAACCGACTTTCAGAAAGTGCGTCCACCGGCAGATATGTCAAAAAAGACCCGAAATGATTTCCTCCCCTCTCAAAAGCGGGAATCATCCTAACCAACGGACACTGCAAGACTTTTCCGTCTTTATTGACATAAGCATCCAAAGTGTATTGAGGTCCGATAAAAAATTCCTCGATAATCAACGATTCATTTGGTTTTTTAGAAAGGTTTTCCGATTCTTTTTCTATATCTGAACGAATCTCCGAAATAACTTTATGAACCTCATCGGGGCTTTCCACCAACCTGATAAACTGGCTACCAAACATATCTGTCGGCTTTACAATAACCGGAAAATTAAAACCCTCCAAATCGATATTTTCTCCCTTTTTGGCGTAAGCAACTTTGGGAGAATACTCGGGTAAACTTTCAGTAAAAAATTCCCTCATACTTTTCTTGTCTCTTAAAATTTCAAGTGGCTCTACTGGAGGGACAAGAACCTCTTTCGGCAAAAAGGGAATGATCTTTATCAACTGGTGGGAATTAAGCTCTGATCTGGTGGTCACCGCCACGATTTTATGAGAAATTTTTTCTAAAAGATCTTTAAGTGCTTTTTGGTCATCAAAATCAACTTCGAAAACTTTGTCATATCCATCCATTGCCTCTGTGTGATTCTCAGGAACGCGAGGCGCATGCAACAAAATTGTTTTGTAGCCTGCCAAAGCTATCTCTGAATCTTTTTTTACAGGAAAAGACGAAGAAGACCCGACAAACAAAATGGAGTCCCGATCACCTTGAGGTTTTTTCAGTTTCAGACCAATCATTTAACCTCAATTTTTATCATTTGCTCAAGCCGGCGGATGTCCGCAAGGAGCTTAGACCTTTCTTTATTAAACAAAGTAACATTAATAACGCTTCTGCCCCCGTGTTTTGCAAAAACGGCACGGTCACCAACTTTTTTATTGACTTTGATGCTGTGCATCGATTTTAGTTCTTTAGCCTTTTTAATTCCGGTAAGATTTGATATCTCTCCTTCTTTCTGTCCAAAAAATTGCATAACCGCCGTGTAGCCGAGTGGTTTTTTAGTAACGCTAACTTTCTTGGGAATCCTGTTGAAAATATCATTCTCAAAGTGATCAAACCCGTAGGAAAGTTTATACATCAAGACTCTGAACCCGCCGATTCTCGGGCCGATTTCGATTACCTTCCATCCGTCTTCTGTTTTAAGAAGCTCGATATGAGCGGTCGAGTTTCTCAACCTTAGCGCATGCAGGGCTTTTCTTGATACCCAATGAGCAGATTCAAGATTTTCGGGGCTGAGCTTGGTTGGGGTTATCCTCATATACCCAAAGAAATCATCGAACCCGATTTGTTTGCCCGTCTTAACCGAAACCATCGGACAAAACGAAACCTGACCTTTGCGGTTGATGTAGGCATCCACGGTGTACATATCCCCTTCCATAAACTGCTCCACCAAAACCTGCGGGGTCCCGCGACCTTTTGTTTCTTTATGAATTTTTTCAATTTTTTTAAATACTTTCTTGAGTGTCTCTTCCAGTTCTTCAGCGTGATAGCCAACATTAACCAAAAGACTTTCCGCCAAGCCCGACGGCTTGATAACCAAAGGAAAACCAACTTTCTTGATTATTTTTTTGATTGTTTCCTTTTTTGTGTCTTTGACAACAGAATAAGCCGGTGTAATCGATTTATCATATGCCCAAAAACGACGGCGCATTTCTATTTTGTTTGTTGACCACTCAAGCGATTCAACAGAAGGGGTCGGGATGTAGGGCAGGTATGGAATGACCTTTGAGAAAGCCGGAATATTTGACTCGCTTCTGGTTGTAACCGCGCAGATCTGATCTTCAAAAGGTTTCAAGGCCTCTGTTATCGAACGGGGTGAATCGACATTGCAGGTGATCAGATGGTCAACGATTTTTGCCAACTCTTCTCTTTCCCTTTTGCCATTCATTCCCGGTTTAACAGGATACAAAATGGCGGTTCTGTATTTTTTGTTACTTCTTTTTTTTATGTTCAACAAAGCCTCCGCGGTGCTTTTGGGAGCATGGCCGACAAAAAGTATGATATTTTTCTTTAATCTGGGAGACATATCCTGATATCCTGTATTAAAAAACACGCTCTTGGCGTGAGGTAGTATATGTTGGTTCAATAGATATAAAATGTCAATAGGTATTATTATATCCTGTTGATTGCAGGCTTGCACGGGTGTCTGTGTGTGTTAACCTAGTTTATGTCCCACGATTCGATTGTGGGATAATTGTCATTAGCAAACCTCAAGATTATGAATCCAGAGGAAACAAACCAGTCTGACAATCAGTCTGATGACCAGAATCAGGGCGTCGGAATGCCGATGCCTGAGTCAACAGAGGAGTCTTCAGAACCTTCTGAAGGCGCGTCAGAGGAAGCTCCTGCCGAAGGTGGCCAAGAGTCAACCGAGGGTGAGAGCGAGAACTCAGAAATGATGTAAGTAAAAAACCGCCTATCTTTTCTACCTACGGGATGAATTGATTCGGGCGGTTTTTTCTTTTCATTAAAAACGCAAAATCCTTGTTTTAGCATATAGATTGTGATAGAGTTTTCGCATTCTTTGAGAAAGAAGAAACTTGAAAAAAGATAATAGAAACAACACAAGAATAAACAAACAGATTCGAGCCAAAGAGCTTAGAGTGATAGGTCCTGAGGGTGAGAATCTGGGAGTTATCCCACTAGAGGAAGCTTGGAAAAAGTCCGAGGAAGCGGGGCAAGATTTGATAGAAATAACGCCCAACGCCCAACCACCCATTGCAAAAATAATGGACTATGGTAAGTTTCTCTACGATCAAAAAAAGAAGGCGCGAGAAGCAAAGAAAAAAGCCTTTAAAGTAGAGACCAAAACCGTTCAGGTAAAGCCCGGCACCGGAGAGCACGACCTCGAGATGAAGGCCCGAAAAGCAAGCCAATGGCTTGGGGAAGGTCACAGGGTAAAGTTTGAACTTTTCTT
>CAZROQ010000070.1:0-3524 GCA_964601755.1 uncultured Candidatus Saccharibacteria bacterium | reverse complement strand
ATACTTACTTTCGTTTCAAACATTTATTCGCGTTTTAATTCCTAATTCTTGATTCTTGATTCTTAATTCTTAATTCTTAATTCTTAATTCGTAATTCTATATTCTTAATTCTTGAATGAAAATTGTAAATTGAAAATTATTCTTCAAGAAGGTCTTTAGTTTTCTGCAGCGTCTATTGGGTCAATCATAGTGGTCTGAATGTCAGTGGCTTTTGCCATAACCCCATCTCCATAAAATTGATTCTGAGGCAGGCTCCAGTTGCTTCCGGCGTAATACTGTAGTGCCGCTCTTCTTTCTGATGTGTACCCACCGTTTGAAGCTCCCAGATCTGCAAGATACAAAGCTGATGCCATAAAGGCATGTTCAGGGTTCCAAGGATTCGGCATACTGACACCGACTAAATTGCCTACTCTGTCGGCATACTGAAGCCATGTTGCCGGAATAAACTGCGAAGGCCCCATAGCTCCTCCCCAACCACCCTGCCACGGACACGAAAGTGGCATTGAGTCGGGGTCCAAGCCGAGTGCTTTTGTGATTTTTAGATAATTTGTTTGATCATCTCTCCATGAATTGTCGTTTGGACCGGGCATAATATCACGCCAACTTTGAGCATCTCCGGGTCTGTTGCAAGTGCCTACATTTTCACCAAGATTAGACTCTTGTTTCAAGATCGCCAAAAGAAACGCCGGACGCACTCCGGTGAGCTTTTCCGCTTCTCTGGCATACTGAAGAGCCTCACCGAATGGAATCGAGGCGGTGTCACGAAGCGCAAAAAGTGCCGCTCTAATTTCTACAGCTCGCCTCTGTTTTTCAGCGACAATCTGTTCGTAGGTTCTCTCTTCATTTTTCTTGGTCGCCAAAAGAACCTCTTTTTCTGCCTGTTTTTGTTCAACAATTCGCTTCTGAGCTTCAATTTCAAGACGAGCATCGATAACCGCATCCTGCTGAACACCTAAAACTTCTCTTTCTTCGTGTGTCTTTTGTTTGGTATCTCTAATATTTTCAAAAGTGTTGTAAAGGCTTGTTTTAATCGCACTAAACTCGTCAACTTCTTCAAAAAAGTCGGATAGATTTTGATTGGAAAGAACCATTTCGGGTAGAGAAAAATTATCAATTCTGTTCATTTGCCTAACCAACCCGGCAACATGATCCTTCCTTTCTTCCAAAGTTGAGTCTAGTACACCGATAGTTTCAGTCTTATTGTTTATCCCTTTCTGTAGGCGTTCGATCTCAATATTTTTCCTTTTTATCTCCAGCAATGCGGAAGCAATTTCGGCGTTTAAAATCGCCAAGTCCCTTTCGACCGAAACCCTCTCACTCCTCTTTACCCGCAATATGGCCTGCTGTTCTTCTATTTGATTTTCCACATCTTTGAGCTCTTTTTCGAGTCTTTCCTTTCTCTCTTCAACAGAAGTTTGACCGAGAACAGGGAAAATGGATATAGAAAAAACAGTCAAAACTAATAGGCTGGATAACAAAAAAGCAACTGTTCTTGTTGAAGTCATACGCAAGAAACATTCTATCACGAAAAAAGACACTTTTAGTAAACCCAAAAGTGTCGTTTTTAATATATTTTTTCAGACTACTCTCCTTTCTTTTCTTCCTTGGTAGAAGAGTCGCCACCATCTCCTTCTTCTGAATCTTCTTCCCCTTTCTTCTCACCTTCAACTTCTATCTCTGAGAAGTCAACATCACCAACCGGTTCCGGTTCTTCCTCTTCTTTTGGTTCTTCCGCCAAGGCAATAACTTCATCCTGTTCAACTTTTAACTCCACACCTTCCGGGAGAGTAATATCTCCGGCAACAATCTGATCCCCGAATTCTTTTAATGCTGAAATATCAACTTCGATAGAATGTGGCAAATTTTTAGGTTCCGCCTCAACCTGAAGTTCATGAATAACTTTGACCAAAGTACCTCCAAGGTCTTTAACTGCCGGCGACACCCCAACAAACTCCATAGATACACCGACTTCCAATTTTTGTCCTTTCTCAAAAGCATAAAAATCGGCGTGTATTGGGGTTTCAGAAACAGGATCTGTTTGAACTCCGTATATCAAAACATCAATTTCGTCTTCACCTTCTTGCTCGAGAGAAATAACAGTTGATTCTCCGGCTTCCTTCCAGACCTTAATAAAATCAGCCAAATCAACAGAAATAGAGGTCGATGGAACCTTTTTACCATAAAAAACAGCCGGAATCCTGCCCTCGGTTCTTAAATTTTCTGTTTTTGTATCTTTTTCTCTTTTTGAAATTTGTAAATTCATGAACGGCAATTATACTTTTTATGTTCAAGAAAGCAAGGTTTTTATGATCTCAGCCAATCATCGGGGGTTATCTAAACATTTGGTTCTGCGGAGCTATCACCTGTATTTTCAAGCTGATTCCTGTAATTTTCCTGCCTTTTGTCTTCTCCTGTGGCAAACATTACCAAAGAAAAAGCAAAGAGAATCAATGCAAAGAGAATCAAGACAATGTTTGCCTGATTTTCGGTTTTTACAATCTTTGTTTTCATTAAAAGACTCGCCAAAGTTGATGGTTTTTTATCAACCTTTCTATTTAGGGTCGGATCTTTTTGTTCTTCAAACTCTACCTGCATATTTTTGTATATTTTTATGTCCAATTACTTGTCTATATAAGTCCCTCGGCCTGCCCCGAACACGGGACTTGTCCCAAATGCGGGATTCGCTCTAAAGAGACTAGCCTAATATTATGATACAATTAAATTATTGGAAAGTAAGTAAATAATTCATGTCTAAAACTTTTGATTTTCTAGCTATAGGAGATACTGTAACCGATGCTTTCATAAAACTCAAACACGCGTGGATAGAGCACGACAACCCTGAAGACAAAAAAGAGCTCTGTATGAACTTTGGCGACAAACTACCCTACGAAGATGTTACCGTCGTGCCTGCTGTCGGCAATAGCCCCAACGCCGCCGTTTCTGCTTACCGCCTAGGTTTAAGTTCCGCCATAATGACAAACATCGGCGACGACAACTACGGCAAGGAGCAACTGGAGCAGTACAAAAAAGAAGGTATCTCAACAGAGTATGTAAAGGTCCACGAAGGTATGAAATCAAATTATCATTTTGTGTTGCGACTGAAGGCCGAAAGAACAATCCTTGTTAACCACCAAGAGTATCCCTACGAACTGCCTGAGGCAACACCAAAAGCCAAATGGGTATACCTTTCAAGTATGGCTGAAAACTCTCTTCCCTACCACGAAATGATTGCCGACTGGCTTGAGGAAGACGATTCAATCAAGCTCGCTTTTCAACCGGGAACATTTCAGATGGAGCTTGGATATCAAAAACTTAAAAGGCTCTACCGACGGGCAGACCTATTTTTCTGCAACAAAGAAGAGGCGCAAAGAATCCTTGAAACAAAAGAAGATGACATCAAAGAGCTTCTAAAAATGATGCGAGAACTGGGACCCAAAACTCCGGTCATCACCGACGGGCCTGAAGGTGCCTATGTCTATGATGGTGACAGGATGTTTCACCAGCCAATGTATCCCGACCCGAAG
>CAZROQ010000069.1:669-3543 GCA_964601755.1 uncultured Candidatus Saccharibacteria bacterium | reverse complement strand
GTTCCTTGGTGGCTCACAAAAGCAATTTTTTTGTCCGGATTTTCATTGATTTTTTGCTCAACAAATTTTTTAAATCTATCTTCAACGGCTTTCCAAGAATCCCCCGTCTCCCCTCTTTTGGCGACAAAGTAGTCTTCATCATCCAAATCTCTGTAACCTTGTCTGGATTCTTCGGTCTCGGGTGCGTCAAATCTGTAGCCGTCCCACGAACCGGAATCAACCTCTCTAAGATCATCTGCAATTTCTAAATCAATACCGACTTCTTGGCTTATTATTTCAGCTGTTTCTTTTGCCCTTTGAACCGGAGATGAAAAGATCAAGTCCACCCCCTCTTTTTTTAGTTTCTCCCCCGCTTGTTTCGCCTGCTCTCTTCCGAGGTTAGTTAAAGGGTGGTCACCATCTCCGTCGTCGTAAACATTGTCAACATTCTTTGTACTCTGACCATGCCGAACAAAATAAACTTTAGATATTTTTTGAGGAACCTTCTCCAAAAGCTCGTCTCGAGAACCTAGAGAAACAACTTTAGAACCGTCTTTATTTGTCCATACGGGAATGGGAGCACCCCAGTACCTCGAACGGGATATTGCCCAATCTCTTGATCCTTCTAGCCAATCACCAAACCTGTTTGAGCCAATTTCTTTAGGAACCCATGTGATTGATTTGTTCTCACTAATCAACTTTTCTTTAATGTCAGTCACCCTAACAAACCATGAATCAGAAGCGTAATTTAAAAGAGGAGTGTCACACCTCCAGCAATGTGGGTAAGAATGCTCAATTTTTTGTTTAGCAAAAAGTTTTCCGTTGTGGGCAAGCCATTTAATAATCTCCACATCGGTTGCTGTCGGGTTATCTTTTGGTTTTACCTGAAAACCGGCGAAGTCAGTTATCTCGGGTTTCATTTCCCCAGACATTTTTATATGCTGGATAACCGGTAAATCATTTTCTCGTGCTAACTCAAGGTCGTCAGAACCAAAGGCGGGAGCAATATGCACAATCCCCGTCCCCTCTTCGGTAGTCACAAAATCAGCGCTGTAAATCTTCCAAGCGTTTTCTTTGTTTGGCATATCTGCATCTTTGTAGTAATCAAAAACGGGTTTGTATGATCTGCCGACAAGGTCTTTTCCTTTGATCTCATTAACAACCTCATACTCCTTACCGGCCATCACTTCCGAGGTTTTCTCCTCAGCGACAATGTGCGTACCATCTTCTCCCTTAATTCTTAATTCTTGATACTTGATTTTTTCATTCACCGCCAAAGCAACATTCCCGGGGAGTGTCCACGGCGTTGTCGTCCACGCCAAAAGAAATGTGCTCGGCTGATCGACAAGCTCAAACTCGGCTGTCACTGAAATATCTTTTACATCTTTATACCCCTGAGTTACCTCAAAATTTGAAAGGGTTGTCTCACACCTCGGACAGATATGCATTGATTTAAATCCCTTGTAGATAAGTCCTTTATTGAAAAGCTCTTTAAACGACCACCACACAGACTCGGTGTAAGAAGGGTCCATTGTTCGGTAATCGTTTGTCATATCAACCCAACGACCCATACGAGGAACCGCCTCTCGCCACTCTTCGGCATACCTCATAACCGACTCTCTGGCTGAGTCGTTGAATTTATCTACTCCGTGGGTTTCAATGTCTTTTTTATTATCAAGGCCAAGCTCTTTTTCTATCAAGTTCTCAACCGGAAGCCCGTGGCAATCCCAGCCCCAAGTTCTGGAGACATGAA
Source organism: uncultured Candidatus Saccharibacteria bacterium (assembly GCA_964601755.1). Taxonomy (GTDB): domain Bacteria; phylum Patescibacteriota; class Minisyncoccia; order Phycocordibacterales; family CAZROQ01; genus CAZROQ01. Next base: position 1,811 of record CAZROQ010000069.1, on the reverse strand, counting down.
ATCCTTTCATTGTTTTGTATCGAGGGATAACATCTTTCATTGTTCCTGCCAAAATGTGTCCGTAGTGGGGAAGCCCCGTGGCAAAAGGCGGGCCATCATAGAAAACAAACGACTCGCCATCTTGAGTCTGCGCCAGTGTTTGCTCAAATATTTTTTTCTCATTCCATCCGGCAAGAATGCGCTCTTCACGCAGGGCGTCTTCACTTTTAAGATCTGGGTCAACTCGATCGATTTCTTTTTCCTTTTTGTTTAGCTTAGACATACACAAAATATTAGCCTTTTTATGCCTTAATATCAAAAAACCTACGAGAAGAAGCTGAACAAATACTGAATTCCGTGTTAATTGGCGAGGATTCCTGCTATCTTGGCAAAGTGTTGCCTTCGCTCCTCGGCGTCTTCAATGCGCGCCACATCGGCAATGCGCTCCTTGAGTTTCTGCCCGTCTTCCCCCTCTGGCAAAAGATCGGGGTCATCAAGCCATTCAAGTAACACATTATGTTGATTCAATAACTCAATCTCAACATGTTCTCGCTCTTCTTCACTAAGCGCCTCGAGGGGATTATCTATTTCAAGTGATTCGTATGACATATACAAAAGTGTACCAAAAAAAATCAGCGTTGCACATTGTCTTCTCTGCCCGTGCCCGCCGGCCGGTACTTTTCTCGGATCGATGCCTCCACTTCCTCCCGCTTGCGACCGTATTTTTCAAACGACTGTCTTTTGAGTTGATCGGCAATCGATGAGTGACCGTCGGGTGACGGGAGCGTTTGAATCGAAAACGGCTTAACCGGACGACCGTCAACAAGTATTTTGAGGTACGCATTGTAGTTATCAACATTCATCAGGTCATTTGCAGTGGCGGCGGGCTCGAAGTATCGCTCGAGAAACTCAGCGTCCTCGGAACCGACCCGAAACGCCGTCATCGAACCCACATTACCGAAAACAGCATCCTTGATAGATTCGTCTAGCTGAGCAATAAACTGATGCGCTAAATTAAGCGAGAGTTTGTATTTTCGTGCCTCCGAGAGAATTGTGGCAATGGAATCGGTTGTGAAGTTCTGAAACTCGTCGATGTAAAGATAGAACGGGGGCAAATCCTTCTGACCACCACGCGAAAGCGATGCCATCAGAATCTTGCCAAC
>CAZROQ010000069.1:0-659 GCA_964601755.1 uncultured Candidatus Saccharibacteria bacterium | reverse complement strand
TAACCAAAAGAATCTTTCGCGAGTCCATCACCTCGCGAAAGTTGAAGGCGCTCTTTTCTTGAGCAATGATGGGGCGCATAAAGTCGTTTGCCAAAAAGACATCGAACTTGCTCGTGATGTATGGAACAATGTTGGCAAGCGATGCCTCTCCTCCGGCTTTACCGGCAACCTCATCCCAAAACTGAACAACAACCGGATTAGAGCATGTGGCGAGTTTCGTTTCGCGATATTCTTTGCTCGAAAGAACGCGTGACACATCGATAAGGGTGTTACCACTCTCCGGACTGTCGATAACCAGCGCGGTTGCGTTACGGAAGTACTGCTCGAACATCGGCCCCATTGCCTCGGGTGTTCCGGAGTAGAGCTTTTGGAAGATGCCGAAAAGCTCGTTGGTTACAAATGTCTTGAGCTCCGGATACGCCGGATTGTACTCGAGCATATTGAGCCCCATTGGTCTTTCGGTGTGAGCGGGGTCAAAGTAGATAACATCATCTGCTCGTTCCGGTGGAATATTTGCCAAAACATCATCAACATCAACGCCGTGCGGATCGATCATACACACCCCCTCTCCGTTTTGAATATCCTGGATAATCATATTTTTTAGGAAAGTTGTCTTTCCGGTGCCGGTCTGACCGATGGTGTAGAGGTGGCGCAAGCGA
>CAZROQ010000068.1:0-3543 GCA_964601755.1 uncultured Candidatus Saccharibacteria bacterium | reverse complement strand
GGATAATCAAAGATGCCGACATTCATTTCTTTACCCTTTGCTTCCGCATCTTTATAGGCGTGCGCTCTTTCCATATGAGAAACAGGCACGAGGCAATTAAAAATCCATGCCAGCTCCGTAACCTCGGGAAGGTCTGATTGTCTGTAGAGTGTAACCTTTTCCATATCCAGACCAGTTGCGATTAAATCAATTGCCAATTCTAAGACTTGCTCTCTAAGTTTATCCGCATTATGAGTTGTTGTTAGAGCGTGAAAATCCGCCAGAAAGATTCTGGTATCGTATTGTTCGGAAAGATCAATAAATTGTTTTATGGAACCGAAGTAATTTCCAATGTGCAATCTTCCTGTTGGTTTTATCCCCGAAACTAAAATTGGTTTTTTGTTTGGCATAAGAAGTATAGTATCAAAAAAGACTTCTTTTTTCACCTAAAAGAAAAACCACCCGCGGGCGCTACGGGTGGTCGTCTGTTCACTGCCGGTCTTGGTTTCTAATCTTGTCGGGTGAAAAACATTTGGCTTTGGCGTAACCGGAACATTTTTCGGCTCTCCGTGACAGCTTCATCAGCTGCCTCCAGTTCCGTTTCTCGGTCGAGATCTAAGAAATCCGTTTCCACTGGATGTGACGAATCTTGCCAGTGACGATTCGGATCCAATTCATCATGAATCGACGCTTCCATTCGTGTCATGACTACCCCTTTCAAACCTAGAAATTTGTGGTGAGAAGTGATTGCGCCCTAAAGAACTACTTATAAAAATATACCACAAATACATATCGCTTGAACAGATTATGTGCCATTTTTCATCTCTTTTACCCCTATTTTAAGCGATTTTAAACACTAAAGACTGCAGTGCTTAGTGTTTAGCGGGTGGCATAAATGGTGTCTGATCTCAAAAAAGTACCTGACCCCTTTTCCACAGCCTTGACCAACCTGCCGGAAGACATTCGCAAGACCCTCACCTATGATCAAGGCAAAGAGATGGCCGACCACCTCCAGTTAACCTTGGATACCAATGTGCAAGTATACTTTGCTCACGAAGGATCTCCTTGGGAACGCGGTACCAACGAGAATACCAATGGACTCATCCGTCAGTTCTTTCCGAAAGGCACTGACTTCACCAAAGTATCTCGCGAGGAGATCAAGCATGCCCAAGCCCTCTTGAATGGTCGGCCTCGAAAAGTGCTTGGGTTCAGGAAGCCGGATGAGGTATTATCAATATTGTTGCGTTAGAAGTTAGAAACCAAGTATTCTATTTTTCTGCCCTTAAATCCAAATATGTGTTCATAATTTTTTTCACCAAAAAGTATGGGAACAAAGTCTTCTTTGGCAACTATAATATCTCCATCTGAGGTATGGGCATAGACATCCCCTGTCTCTATTTCTTTAAAGTTCTCTACACTTTCCTCAAGTGTGGCACTTTCAGGTTTAGGACACGAGCCATAAACTTCATAAAAATTAGGTTGCACACCTCTCTCGTATGGCTTTTCTTCAATGACTCCTAAATAATTCAATATACCCACACAGGCATTGTATGTGAGGTCGATTATTTCTGGATCATAATCACTTCCAAATTCAGTGGCAATTCCCAATTTAGTGAACGACAAAAGGTCTTTACCTGAAGTGGCTTTCATTACTAAAACATTTTTAGCTTGACTGGCTATGGCCAGTTTCTTTGTTTCCTCATTGTAATTTACTAAAACAACTGTGTCCCTAAGCGAACTAGTCGTTGAATGGAAGTCTAAAACACAGTCGTACTTTCTTATTTTTTTGACAAGCTCTACTGCTCTTTTCTCTTCAGAGTTTCCATTGGGATCACCAGGGAAAGACCTATTTAAATCAGAATCTATGTAACGAACACCTTTCTCAAGGGCTTCAGGGTTGGCAATTTGATAATCGATGTCTCCAGAAACAACTTTTAATTTCTTGATTCTTTCACTAACGATTAAGCCAATCTTTTCGTCGCCATGCGTGCAAGCATTAAGTAGAACTTTTAAATTATTTTTCATGTTGCTTTTATACTAATAACATAAGAGTTGATAATCAACAAAAAAGAAAAGCCGAGTTTTACCTCGGCTTGTAGTGACTCTTCACCAATTCTCAACCACCCCTTGCTTGAAAAAAGGTGTCAGGTACCTTTTCCTATGTTGTTTGAGTGAACGAATTGTCAACACTGCTAACTCAGCAGTTTACTATATCCTCTATGGTTATAGCATACTATTAAAAATTAGTCTATATTTATCTGTGATACTTTGATACAGTACTAACATGAAGTCCCCAATAATCAAATGCGATAACTACACACTCCAACCTTTCACGGACGAGGATGTAAAACTTTGGCAAATATGGGATGTAGACCCTGAAATACAATCACATATGCCCGAACCCAAGAATGACCCGGTTTCTTTAGAAGAACAGCTTGCTTATATAAAGGAGTGCGAAGGAGACGGAGAAGGGTATTATTGGTCGATTCATTCAAACAACCAAAACGAGATAATTGGAACTGTGGCGCTTACTGATATCGATAGTTATCATAAGAGAGCAGAAATTGGCATCATGATAGGTGACAAGAATTATTGGGGCAAGGATGTTGCTACACAAGTATGTACATGTTTAACATCACACGCTTTTGAAAATCTAGATATTAGAGCAATTACTGCTGAGGTAGAAATTGATAATATTGCAATGAGAAAAGCTCTAGAAAAGAGTGGATTTATTCAAGACGGACACTTCAAAAATGCTCGTGTGAAGAATGGTGGTTATACAGATGTACTCCATTTTTCAAAGATTAAATAGAGTTTCTGAATGTGAGCCATGTTAGTGAGAACGGAGGAATGGGCACAGACACAATTAGACATTGAGAAAGTAGGAAAGACCAAAGAGGTTAAGTTAACTGTGCCTTTACCTATTTACAACGGACTGTTGACCTTCTGGGTCTGTGCAGTAATATAAGTATTGGAATGTCGGAGTGTTTCCGACATGTTCTGTTCCTCATTTTTTGGAGGTGTCCCATGAAAAAGGGACTACTAGTTACCAGGCTGTGCCACGTCGACCAAAATTGTTGCCCTGAGGTCCGCTTGGATGCGGATGTGGGGACAGACAAGGAGGTAGTCATCCACGATGACTTCGGCAACCACGCCCACATGTCCCGAGACCAGCTACGAAACTTCGTCGATCAGGCCAGGGGTGGCACATTCGACGACATTCTCAGCTGACACCGAACGGAACACCAACAAAAAGGCCTAGGCGCGCAACGAACGGTAGTTCGAGCGCCTAGGCCTGTTTCTTTTTCAACAACCGAAGCAACTTTCGTGTATCTTTTTCAAGGGATGCTGTATATTCCTCGAGACTCTGCAGTTCGTTGAGGACACCATCCGACAGGGCATACATCCGGTCAACCCTTGTTTGCTCCAAAAGGTATCTGTCGTGAGAAACAAGAATCACCGTGCCCTTGTAGGTATCGAGCACTGCATTGAGTGCCTCAAGGGCCTCAACATCAAGGTGATTGGTAGGCTCGTCGAGGAGCAGTATGTTGACTGATTGAGCAG
>CAZROQ010000067.1:0-3656 GCA_964601755.1 uncultured Candidatus Saccharibacteria bacterium | reverse complement strand
AAATTGAAAATTGAAAATTGAAAATTCCTTATTACGAATTACGAATTAAGAATTAGGAATAGGAATTAGGAATCAAGAATTACGAATTAAGAATTAAGAATCATTGGAACTTGAAAATTCAATGAAAATTGAAAATTGTAAATTGAAAATTGAAATTTGCTTGTCCCGGGCGTGTCGAGGGAAAAAATTGTTTTAGCATTGGCAGTGCCACAGGCTATATTGGGAGATCGCCGAGAGAGTCGAGAAATAGATGGGGTTATTAAACTTGTTGCAATTTTCGGCAGTATTTAGTACATTACTGCCTAACGCAGGAGCGTTGTTTTTTGTAGCGCCGGTGCGTTGAATCAAAATAAAAGATATGGCGACAATAAATCAATTAGCAAGAAAGGGAAGAAAAAAGCAAGAAAAGAAATCGAAGGCGGTTGCTCTCAGGCGCGGTTTTAATGCTCTTAAAAACAAACCGACTCAATACCCCTCACCGTTTAAGAGAGGTGTTTGCACGAAGGTTACAACCCGAACCCCCAGAAAGCCAAACTCTGCTATTCGAAAAATTGCCCGTGTTCGTCTAACAAACGGTCAAGAAATAACCGCTTACATCCCCGGTGAAGGCCACACCCTTCAGGAGCACTCGGTAGTTTTGGTTAGAGGTGGCCGTGTTAAGGATATCAATGTTAGGTATACGGTTGTTCGTGGCAAATACGACGCGACCGGTGTTGAAGGCAGAAAGAATTCCCGGTCAAGATACGGATCTAAAAAGTCTTAATAAATTAATCAGTGGTGACGAGATGGTTTAAATTAGAAATTCACCTCATTTATAATCGTTATAAAAAATTAGCAAATGCGAGGAGCTGTTAAAAAAAGAAATAAACCGGAATCAGATCGAAAATATAACTCGGTTGAGATTTCCAGATTTATCAATCATGTGATGCTTGATGGAAAGAAAGAAAAAGCACGCCAGAGTGTTTATGAAGCACTTGAAATCGCCGGTAAAAAATTAAATTCTGAACCGAAAGAAGTTTTTGAAACCGCTATCAAAAACATTGGTCCGAATCTGGAGGTTAGATCCCGACGAGTCGGTGGTGCTAACTATCAGGTTCCAAGAGAGGTTAGGCCGGAGAGAAAAAGTTTTTTGGCGATGACCTGGATTATCGATATCGCCAGAGGCAAAAAAGGAAAACCGTTTGCGCAAAGATTGGCCGAAGAATTCATCTCTGCTTACAACAACGAAGGTGAAGCGGTTAAAAAGAGAGAAAATATGCACAAAATGGCGGAGGCCAACAAGGCATTTGCTCATTTTGCGATGTAGGAAACAGTCTAACTGCTTCTAGAATTTTATTTTTAGGTAGATTTTAATAACAAGATAAATTTATGGCTCGAGATTATCCCTTAGAAAAAGTACGAAACATTGGAATTATTGCTCACATTGACGCCGGTAAGACAACAACAACCGAACGGGTTCTTTTCTATACGGGTATTTCTCACAAAATAGGAGAGGTTCACGAAGGTGAGGCTGTGATGGACTGGATGGAGCAGGAAAGAGAAAGAGGTATCACTATTACCTCCGCGGCTACCACTGCTTTTTGGAAAAAAACCAAAGACCAAGGATCTGAAAGTGGTGAATCGTATCGTTTCAATATTATCGACACACCCGGGCATGTCGACTTCACTGTTGAGGTGGAGCGCTCGATGAAAGTGCTCGACGGCGGTGTCGTTGTTTTTGATGGGGTTGCCGGAGTGGAGCCACAAAGTGAGACTGTTTGGAAACAGGCGGATAAATACAAAGTTCCAAGGATTTGTTTCATAAATAAAATCGATCGAACCGGCGCCAGTTTTGAAAAGTCATTTGCGTCAATTCTTAAACGGCTGACTCCGAACGCTGTTCGTATGCAGATTCCGATGGGCGAGGAAGACAAACACGAAGGGGTTATTGATCTCTTGACCCGCCAAGCGGTCTATTTTGAGGGCAATATGGGTAAGGATGTTCGTTTTGATTCTGAGATTCCGGAACAGCATAAAGAAGAGGTTGAAAAAAGACGGGGAGAGCTGATCGAAAAAATTGTTGAAAACAACGAAGAGCAGATGGACAAATATCTCAATGGTGAAGAAATCCCTGTTGATGACCTGAAAAAAACATTGAGAAAATCTGTCCTTGCCAATGAGGTCGTGCCTGTTTTTGTAGGAACGGCTCTAAAAAACAAGGGCGTGCAAACTCTGTTGGACGCCGTTGTCGATTATCTTCCTTCACCGCTCGATGTCCCTCCAATAAAAGGAATTAATCCAAAAACCGAAGAGGAAGAAACAAGAGAAGCAAAAGATGACGCACCTTTCTCTGCTTTGGCTTTCAAACTTCAGAGCGATCCGTTTGTTGGTTCACTAACTTATTTCAGAGTTTATTCCGGAGTTGTAAAAGCCGGATCTTATATTTACAACACAACTACGGGCAACAAAGAGCGTTTGGGTCGGATTGTTCGAATGCACGCAAACCACAGAGAAGAGGTCAGCGAAGTCTATGCTGGAGAAATTGCTGCCGGAGTTGGTCTGAAAGAAACAACAACTTCTGACACCATTTGTGATGAGGCACATCCGATTGTTCTCGAAAGAATCGAGTTTCCGGAACCGGTTGTGTCTGTTCGGGTTGAACCGAATTCAAAAGCCGATCAAGAAAAAATGGGTATCGCTTTGTCTCGATTGGCGGCAGAAGATCCGACTTTTAAGATTACAAGCTCTGAAGACACATCGGAGACTGTTATTTGGGGAATGGGTGAGCTTCATCTTGATATCATTGTCGATCGAATGAAAAGAGAGTTTGGTGTTGAGGCAAACATTGGCCGTCCTCAGGTTGCTTATAAAGAAACCATCACCAAAGAAATTGCCGATGTCGAGGAGAAATATATTAAACAAACCGGTGGTCGTGGTCAGTATGGTCATGTTGTTATCACTATCAGGCCGATTAGTAAAAATGTTGATGAAGAGAAAATTCCTAAAAATGTTACCCGAGAAGAGGGCTACGAATTTATTGACTCCATTAAAGGAGGTGTTATTCCTTCCGAGTACATTCCGGCTGTTCGAAAAGGAATTAGAGAGGCTATGGAAAGGGGGATTGTTGCCGGTTACCAGATGACGGATATCTCCGTGGATCTCACTTTCGGTTCGTATCACGATGTTGACTCGTCAGAGGTTGCTTACAAAATTGCCGCTTCACAAGCATTTCAAAAAGGTGCCAAGCAAGCCGGCCCTGTTTTGCTTGAGCCGGTTATGAAGGTTGAGGTTGTTACTCCGACTGAGTTTATGGGTGATGTTAATGGTGACTTGTCTTCCAAGCGAGCAACCATCGAAGAAATGGAGGAGAGGGGTCTGGACACTGTTGTTCATGCCAAGGTTCCGCTGGCTGAGATGTTTGGATATATCACTAACCTGCGCTCAATGACCGCCGGTCGCGCGAGTTTCACTATGGAGTTTGATCACTACGCCGAGGTCCCTCGCAATGTAGCTCAAGAGATAATTGAATCTAGAAGCTAGAGTTTCGAATCAAGGATTAAGGGTTACGAATTAGGAATTACGAATCAAGAATCAGGAATTACGAATTACGAATTAAAACACGAGCATATGTGTTTTAGTTGAGACCTCTGTGAGGAACAGGTTTTCATAGAGAATAA
>CAZROQ010000066.1:0-3691 GCA_964601755.1 uncultured Candidatus Saccharibacteria bacterium | reverse complement strand
GCCCGCCGTAGTATCGCTTGCCGGGGTACCCTTCGGCATACTTATTGTTGAAGCATGAACCGAGCGCCTCGAGCACATCGTCGGATGTTTTGTTGTCGGACGGAATGAGGTTGATGACCTCGCGCTGGCGCTTTGCCTCGGCATCAATAAGTTTTTTAACAACTTTGTCTTTCATCTTGTGTGTGATTAGTCTGCGTGCATCAAAAGTATACCTCTGAACTAATTTGGCTCCAAATTATTTGAAAAGTGTATAATGCAGACATATTGAAATTCATACAAATACCTATGCTTAAAGACACTGTCCCAATGAAACCATACAAAGAGCGCACACCTGACAACCAGTACAAAGAGCTTCTTCAGGAAATACTTGATGAGGGAATTAAAACCGAAAGCCAGCAAGGTATTCCGGCCATAACTCGTATGGGGCCAAAGCCACTCCACTACAAACTCAAAAACGGCTACCCACTTATTACCGAACGCACAATGGCGCCGGAATTCAAAACGACTCCGGTAACTGTCTGGAAGCAAGCCGTAGCCGAGCTTTTTGCTTTCATAAACGGAGCCCGAACGCAGGAAGAACTATCAAAGACGGGGTGTTACTGGTGGAAGTACTGGGTTACAGATGAAAAATGCACAAAACGAGGCCTAGAGCCAGGAGATATGGGCCCCGGATCATACGGGGGCGCTTTCCACGACTTCCCCACCGCCGAGGGTGAGTCTTTCAACCAATTTGAAAATATACTCAAACAAATGAAAGAAAGGCCCCATCTTCGAACACACTTCATTACCCCTTGGATCCCTCAGTACACGCCAAGAATAGAAGGCCGAACCCAAAAGGTTGTTGTTTGCCCCTGCCATGGCTGGATTCATCTGCGTATCATCGACAACAAATTAACCCTGCATATGTTTCAAAGGAGTGCCGACACCCCCATAGGAGTCCCTTCCAATATCGCCCAGTACTCTGCGCTAACTGTCGCCATGGCGCATGTTCTAGACCTTGAGCCATACGAGTATGTCCACAGCTTTTCTGATGCGCATATCTACGAAAATCAGGTGGAGCAAGTCAAGGAGATATTAGAGAGAGAAACACGCCCGTTTCCGACCCTAAAAATAAACACCGAGAAAAAGAATTTGTTCGATTTTGGAAAAGATGATTTTGAGATAGAGGACTACAACCCGCACCCAAATATAAAAATTCCTGTAGCGATTTAAGTCACCCGTATGTCTATATCAATAATTGTCGCTAAGTCTGAAAATAGTTGTATCGGAAATGCCGGAGATTTGCCGTGGCATCTTCCGGCAGATTTAAAACACTTCAAGGAAACAACAGATGGAAAAACTGTTGTTATGGGCAGAAAAACATTTGAGTCGATTGTTTCAATGCTCGGTAAACCACTGCCTAACAGAAAAAATATTATTGTCACCAGAAACACGGGGTATAAGCCAGAGGGAGCGAAAGTTGCCCACTCACTCCAAGAGGTTTTGAGAGAAAATAAAGATGTTTTTGTAATTGGCGGAGCAGAAATTTATAAACAAGCACTCCGCTTTGCAGACAAGCTTTACATTACAAATGTCCACACGCACATAGATGGGGATGCGTTTTTCCCAGACATAAACGAGAATGAATGGGAGGTGACCAAATCAGAAACACACGAAAGTGACGAAAAAAATAAATACGCTTATACTTTCCTAGAATATGAAAGACGAAAATAAACCTATAGAGCACATAGAACTTTCAACTGTTAGGCACGAGAAGCAGAGAAAGGTTATGGAGCAAATAAAAGAAGACGGGGTCTGCCCGTTTTGTATGGAAAACCTATCGAAATACCACAAAAACCCAATCCTTATAGAAGGAGACTACTGGCTTATCACCGACAACCAGTGGCCGTATGAGAAAGTTAAACACCAAGTGCTTGCAATCCACAAAGAACATATTGAACACATAAAAGACCTCAAACCGAAAGCAGGGGCTGAGCTTTTTAAACTTTTTGGACAAGTTGCAAAAGAAAGAAACATCCCCGGTGGCGGTGTGGCTATCCGTTTTGGATCAAACCCAGAGCACGGCAACTACGGGTCGTCTGTCAAGCATCTCCACGCCCACTTGATTGAGCCCGATCTTGAAGCCCTCAAAGAAACAGAGGCATTTCGCTTTAAATTCGGCCAACCCAAAAACTACAAGAAAAAGTAATTTGGAAACCTTACTATATATAGAAAGAAATTTTAGAAAAGCGGTGTAGGACCGTCACCACTATTTCTCCTAGCCGAGTTGTTTTATCTTCACAATCTCAACCCCGTTTGCCTTGAGTATCCGTTCGCCGTCTAGGACCGCATAACCGCGAGTGTAATAAAGTTTTTTAATGCCGGCGGTCGCAATCTGCTTTGCGCAAACCGGACACGGAAAGTCAGTTACATACATCTCTGCCCCGTCGAGCGCAACCCCTTCTCGTGCCGCGTCAGCAACTATGCCCGCCTCGGCGTGAATGGTGGTGTACTTATCAAGATCTTCTCCTTTATGCGAAGCATTACGCGGATCACCGTCTGAATATGGTTGATGTGGTGATGGCACATGTTTGTTTGACCGTGAGAAAATAATTTTCCCCTCTTTCACCAGAACAGCTCCAACTTGCCTCCACCAATCAGAACTTTTTTGTGACTCAGCAAATGCAGAGTTCATAAACTCGTCTTCGGTGATTACTTTTTCAGGTCCAACTTTTTTCTCTTTTTTTGTGTTTGTTCGATCCCATCGCAAAAAAACGGGGTCAAACTCTATTTTTTTGTCACCAAAATACTCCTTTGCCAATAAGTGACAAACATCCTCATCCGGCATAATTATTTCGTTTGCTTTTAAATCAGAAATGTGATTTTCCTCAAGAACTTCTAAATTATATTTTTTACCAAGATCAACAAGAGTTTTTGGATCCAACGCCCTGATTTCCTTGTGTAAATAATCAAACTTATCAATCAAAGATTGGCCGAAAATAAAAACTTTATCTGCGTCTTTGTATCTATTAAAAAATTCGAGATATCCCTCGTGTAAAACAGGCACATAAGCTATGACCACCTTTTTCATTTATTTGTCTTTAATTTCAGAAAGGGAATCTTCGATCAGACGAATAAGTTTGGGTGTAAGAGAATTACCAAGCTTTTCAGCGACACCGATCTGGAGCAGTCTGATTTTGGCACTGGTTGATGTTGTTGCCTGCCGTGGAAGAACCACCACCTGACCGCAGTGTTTTTCTAGCTCCTTTAGTTGTTTTTTATCGTATGTATCAGCAATAACCACCAAGGAGTCCGGTTTAACAGCTTTTATCAGCGCCCATTTGGCATCTTTGAGTTCTTTTAGAAAAACAATATCGACAGAGCGAAGGTGGGTTAACATCTCCAATCGTTCCTTTTCAGGAACAACCGGCCTGTCGGGTCCTTTTCTTTTTCTAACTTTTTTGTCACTATCAACTCCTACTATTAAAATGTCTCCGTGATCTTTGGCCTGCTCCAAATACCTAGCGTGGCCGATATGAACCATATCCCAAGTTCCTTGAGTTAAAACAACCTTAAGGCCAAGCCCCTTGCAATGTTCAGAGAATTTTTTTATTTCTGCGTGTTTTTTAACAAGCCGGTCTTCGGAATTAGAGCAAAATGCTTTTGATCCGTGGCTTAAAATTGAAGCTCCTCTCATAACCGCCATAATATC
>CAZROQ010000065.1:0-3722 GCA_964601755.1 uncultured Candidatus Saccharibacteria bacterium | reverse complement strand
GCAAATAAATTTGCTTGTTGAGCTGTCTCACTTCGTGAGCCACCTCGCGGATTCGGCGTCAGCTCACCTCGATATTTTGGTGCGCTCCGCTTCCAAAATATCGGGTGGCTCCTGCCCGGGCTCGGTTGTCCTCGTTCCACTCGGACATACCTGCGCCTTTCTCATCCGCCACAAGCAAATAAATTTGCTTGTTGAGCTGTCTCACTTCGTGAGCCACCTCGCGGATTCGAACCGCGGACCTACTCATTACAAGTGAGTTGCTCTGGCCAACTGAGCTAAGGTGGCGACAAAAGAGATGTTAACAAAGTTAATCACCTCGGTAAAGTTATGAACACAAACACACTCTAACCTCGTCTTTCCGTTCCGTTCTCTTTTTTATGTTCAGCTATCCTCTCGAGGTAAAAAGAAACAGAACCCCTCGATCGAGAAAAATCCTGTTGCCCCCTAAAACGCTTCTGCATCTTAAAATAAACCCCCTGAGCTTTAATCTTTGATAAGTCTATCCCCTTCTTGGTTACAGCCGGGAAATGCAGTTCACAAAAATCAACCACAAATGAATCCATTTTTTTGAGCATCTTGGACCCAAAAGAAACAATCGGCGCCAACACTTTATCAACCGCCCCCAGATAGGTGGTTATTTTAAAATTCCTTTGTCTTTTTAGCTCAAAATACCTAATACAAACCAAGAGGATAATAATCAGACTTCCTATGGTTATTATGTATATGGGTATCATACCTGAGAAGATTAGATGCTAAACCTTTTAAATTTGATTATAGAAACATTTTCACCAAATTTTTGAATGGCCTCCTCCACCAGATTGGAGATGGTTTTGTCCGGATCTTTTATATACGGCTGATTAAGAAGTACCTGATCACCAAAAAATGAATCGAGTTTCCCTTCCATTATTTTTTCTTTCAGATCATCCGGCTTGCCCTCGACTTCGCCAGTAAATGCTTCTTTAGCTTTGTCTCTATCTTCTTCGGTGACATCTGCCATAGAAAGATACTTAGGACTTGAAGCCGTTATGTGCATAGCGATATCGTATGCTAGTTTTTTGAAGTCATCGTTGCGTGCAACAAAATCCGTCTCGCAGGAAAGTAAAATCATGGCGCCGGAAGCTCCGTTATTATGGATATATGCCTGAACAACTCCTGAACCAAGTTCCCGTTCTGACTTCTTTTCCGCTGCTTTCTTGCTTTGTTTCTGCAAAACAATACGCGCTTTTTCTTCATCTCCCTCTGCTTCTTCCAGAGCTTTTTTGCACTGCATTACAGAGATCCCTGTTTCATCCCTGAGTTTTTTAACTTGCTCGATTGTGATTTCCATAGGGGTTAGTATAACACCGCACATTGAAACGCCGGTGGATTAGTAAATTACTATTTTGAATCTTCCTTAACGGATGCAGTATTCTTTTTTGACCCATTTTCTTGACCTTTTTTGTAGGCTTCAGCAATTTTCTTAACAACCAAAGAAATACTGTTGCCATTTGAGTCATTTGCCGGAATTGGATAATCGATTATTTCAAAATCACAATCCGTTCCAGAAATACTTATTACAGGAATTCCGGAAACCCTCGCCTCGCGAATAGCAATTGATTCCCTGTTGGTATCAACAATAAAAAGTGCGTCTGGTTTTTTGGTCATCGGCAAAAGGCCGGCATAAAGACCTTCAAGTCTTTCAATTTCCTTATCAAACAAAAGTCTTTCTTTTTTGGTGTACTTGCCAAGCTCACCCTTCTCTTTCTGGGTTCTTAGTTTCTCAAGTTTTTCTACTCTTGATTTTATTTCATCAAAGTTGGTCAAGGTACCACCTATCCACCTACCGGAAACATATGGCATAGAAATAGATTCAGCAACTTCTTTTACATGCTTCTGTGATTCGGCCTTACCACCGACAAAAAGAATCTGAGCCCCCTTTGCTCCCAACTCTTCCACATATTCAATAGCTGAGTTCAGGTACTCAACCGTTTTCTCGAGATCAATTATTTCAATCTTGTTTTTCTCACCAAAAATGAAACCCCGAGCGCTTGGGTGCCTTCTTGACCTGCTGTAACCAAAATGGGCTCCTGATTTAAATAGGTCCTCAATAATGTCTTTGTCTTGTTCTTTTTTAACCGTCATTTGTTTTTTAAAATGTGAGTGAGAGTTTAGCAAACTACTCTCTCTAACGCAATACTTTACTCTTCTTCTTTGCTTTCCGCTTCTTTTTCCAAAGACTCTAAAATTTTGTCTATCTCTCCGTTAAAAATAGCTTCTATGTTGTGCCAAGACTGTTTTATCCTGTGATCCGTAACCCTGTCTTGCAAAATGTTGTAAGTTCTAATCTTTTCTGATCGATCCCCGGTGCCGATTTGTTTCTTTCTGTTGGTTGTTACTTTCTTTTCTTCCTCTTCTTCGTGCAATGCTTCCAGCTTAGCCTGTAAAATACTCATTGCAAGGTCTCTGTTTTTGTGCTGACTCCTTTCAGCATCACTTCTAATCTCAATACCGGTGGGCTTGTGAACGAGCCTGACGACCGTTTCAACTTTGTTTACATTCTGTCCACCCTTTCCACCGGCGCGAGTAAAAGACATATCAACATCAGCGGGATTTATTTCAATCTTTGTTTTTTTCCTTATGGGTAAAATGGCAACTGAAGCAGTGGAAGTGTGAATTCGTCCGCTTTTTTCTGTTTCCGGAACCCTTTGAATTCTATGAACTCCTGTTTCAAATCTTAAAGAACGAAAAACCTCTTTACCCTTTATCTCAAACGATGCCTCTTTGTAACCGCCAAGAGGGTTTGGCGACTCAGAAACAAGGCGCATACTCCAATCATTCTTCTCCGCAAAACGCGAATACATCTCCGCCAAGTCCTTGGCAAAAAGAGAGGCCTCATCACCACCTGCCCCCGCACGCACTTCCAGAATAACCTCATTGGGAAACTCCTCCTCGACAGCGTCTTCTTTGTTTATTTCACTCATTTGCTCCCAGATACTCTCTTTTTGTTTTTGTATACGAGAGATCTCTTCTTCTGCCAATTTTTTCATCTCCTCGTCACCGTCATAAAGAGATGCCGTTTCCATCTCCTGTTCGTCCAGTGCAATCCAAGAATCCGCCAAAAAACTGGTTTTGGGATTCTCTTTAAATTCTTTTAACTTTTCTTTAGCTTCTTCTGGAGATGTCATTGTGAATGTAAATTTAACAAAAGCACTCAATCTTTTAGAGTGCTTTGAGGTGGGGAGTAGTTAGGAAGCGCTCTCCTCTTTGTCTGAAGCTTGTTTTTTCTTTTGTTCCGATTTTAGTGCCCTCTTTTCTCTTTTGCTTTTTACTTCCGTTTGGGCTTTTTGTTGTCGTTGTTTAAACCTCTCAACTCGTCCGGCGGTATCGAGAACTTTTTCCTGACCGGTGTAAAAAGGATGCGAAGAGCTTGAAATCTCAACCTTAAATAGAGGATATTCCTTTCCTTCAAAACGACCTGTCTCTTCGGTTTCGACTGTTGAATCAATAAGAAACTCATCACCACTTGAGGTGTCGTGAAAAATAACCTGTCTGTAATTTTCTGGATGTATGTCTTTTTTCATATAGGTCAAAAGATTAGCAAAACAAAGCTATTATTGCAAGAGCGTGTATAATTTTCAATTTTCAATTTTTCCCTCGACTAGGCTCGGAATAGGCAAATTACAATGAATTTTTCCCTCGACTACGCTCGGGACAAGCAATTTACGATGAATTTTCAATTTACA
>CAZROQ010000064.1:0-3737 GCA_964601755.1 uncultured Candidatus Saccharibacteria bacterium | reverse complement strand
GTGACGACAGTCGGAGTGCGTTAATACAGGATTAAGAATTAGGAATTACGAATTAAGAATTACGAATTAGGAATTAAGGATCAAGAATCAAGAATTACGAATTAAGAATTAGGAATTATGAATTAGGAATAAAAAACCGAATGAATGTGCAAATATCAAGGTTAAACCTTGATATTTTTTAATTGAGAAATTGGAACTTGAAAATTCAATGAAAATTGAAAATTGTAAATTGAAAATTCATTGAAGTTTGCTTGTCCCGAGCGTAGTCGAGGGAAAAAATTTTTTGCTCTAACCTCTTTAAATAATTTTACTTGTTTTTTAGCCTGTTAAAGCGTACCCTGATAGACTATAGCTTCGGTTATGTTTGATATAAAGAAATTATTTGGAAACCCTCATAAAAAAGCCCTTAAACCTCTTTATCCTGTTTTGGAAAAGGTTAATTCTTTTGAGGAGTTGATAAGCCCTCTTTCGGATGAAGAATTAAAAGCAAAGACGGCTGAATTTAAGAACCGCTTGAAAGAAAAAGAAACTCTCGACGATCTTTTGCCGGAGGCTTTTGCGGTTGTTCGAGAGGCATCGAAACGGGTGCTTTCTATGCGCCATTTTGATGTGCAGGTTCTTGGTGCCATCGCTCTGCACAACGGAGACATCGCCGAAATGAAAACCGGTGAAGGAAAAACTCTGGTAGCCACAATGCCGATGTATCTCAACGCTCTCGATGGCAAGGGTGCTCATCTGGTGACTGTCAATGATTACTTGGCTCGTCGTGATGCTGTTTGGATGGGGCAAATTTATGACTTTTTGGGGTTGAAGGTCGGCATCATAACAAATCAGGCTTCTTTTGTTTATGATTCGGGTCGTAGTGCTCTTGATGAGGAGAGAGATGAAAAGGGAAGTTTTAAGGTTGTCGATGATTTTTTGGTTCCCACAAGCAGACAAGAGGCATACTCGGCAGACATTGTTTACGGAACAAACAATGAGTTTGGTTTTGACTACCTGCGCGACAATATCGAGTATCAACCTTTAGAGATTAGACAAAGGCACCTTCATTTTGCCATTATTGACGAAGTCGATTCTATTTTAATAGATGAAGCCAGAACACCTCTCATTATTTCGGCTCCGGCCGAAGAAGCCGAACAGCTTTACAAGACCTTCGCCGGAATAGCTAGAAAGATGGAGGAGGACAAAGACTACACTGTTGACGAAAAATTTAGAGCCATAGAGCTTACGGATGAGGGCATCACCAAGGCCGAACGGCTTTTGGGAGCGGATAACATTTATACTGAGAAAGGCATAAAGTATGTCCATCATCTCGAGAACTCTGTTCGTGCCAAAGCTCTTTATCACAAAGACAAAGAGTATGTTGTTAGAGACAACGAAATTATCATTGTTGATGAATTCACCGGCCGTCTGCAACCGGGTAGGCGTTGGAGCGAGGGTATGCATCAGGCAATTGAGGCTAAAGAGGGTGTTGAGCTTAAAAAAGAGTCACGAACCTTTGCTTCGGTTACTTTTCAAAACTTTTTCCGTTTGTACGACAAGGTTTCCGGAATGACCGGTACAGCCACAACTTCTGCCGAGGAGTTTTTGAAGGTTTACGGTATGAATGTTGTCGAGGTGCCAACCAATCAGCCGATTGCCAGAATTGACCGTGATGATCTTATTTTTCAAACAGAACAGGGTAAGTTCAAAGCTGTCGCCAGGAAAATAAAAGAGCTTCAAGAGAAAGGTCAGCCGGTTTTAATCGGTACGGTCTCAATCGAAAAGAACGAAAAATTAGCCGAGCATCTTAAAAAAGAGGGTATTGAGTATGAAGTTTTAAATGCTAAGAACCATGAAAAAGAAGGTCAGATTATCGCCCAAGCCGGTCGAAAGCGGGCGGTCACAATCGCTACAAATATGGCCGGACGAGGAGTCGATATTAAGCTCGGTGGTAATCCGATGAGTGAAGAGGTGTATCAGGAGGTAAAAGGTCTGGGCGGGCTTTATGTTATCGGCACCGAGAGGCACGAAGCCAGAAGAATCGACAACCAGCTTCGAGGTCGTTCCGGCCGTCAAGGCGATCCCGGGGAAACGCAGTTTTTTGTTTCGCTTGAAGACACTCTGATGAGGGTTTTTGCTTCAGAGGCAATGGGTAAGATGATGGGTAGGTTTGGGATTCCGGAAGATCAACCGATTCAAAACAAACTCATAACCCGTTCGCTTGAAAATGCTCAGACAAAGATTGAGGGTTTCAACTTTGATGCTCGAAAGAGGGTTTTGGAGTATGACGATGTTTTGACAACTCAAAGACAAAGTATCTATGAAAAAAGGCGTAAAATTTTGACCGGAGATGTTGAGGATGTCTTGAGTTTCTTGGACAGTCTTTTTCCGAGCGCCGAAGATGAGGAGAAGAATAGAATTGAGACAGTAAAAAGCAAATTATCTGATGATGCTTACTTAAATGCTGTAAGAAGATTAATCTTGCAAACAATCGATACTTACTGGGTCGAACATTTGGAGGTTATGGACTACACCCGTTCGAGTGTGAATCTGCGTGCTTACGGCCAAAGGGACCCCCTGATTGAGTATAAAAAAGAAGGTCTGCGTCTATTTAAAGAGCTCGAAAGTGCAATAGAGAGCGATGTTTTAAAACTTTTGCCCCATGTTGATAGCAATTTCCAAGCCGACCGGCCGGGACAAGTAAATGAGGTTCACCAAAGGCCGGGAACCTTTAGCGCAGGGAGTTCTTCGAATTCTCCAGAAAGTCGAGTGGCAAGCTCAATTGTTTCTCAAGCCAAAGTTGCTCAAGAAAACACTTCGTCCGGATCGGAAGAGGTCCAAAAACCAATTCGAAAGAGGGAAGAGGTGGGTCGCAACGAGAAGGTTACTATTGTAAAGGGCGGAGAACAAAAAGAAGTTAAGTATAAAAAGCTTGGCCAGTATCAAAAAGAAGGTTGGGAGATAATTGATAAAAAATAACCTAACTTAAGAATCTTTCATGATTGCTCAATTTGTTGTTTTTTTGCAGGAACATATTTTGCCCCTTGGGGCAGGCGGTGTTTTCTTGGCTTCGGTTGCTGAAGAAATTGTTTCGCCGGTCCCGTCACCGCTGGTTCAGATGGCGGCCGGTTTCTTGTTTTTGCCTGCCACTTTCTCGATTGATTTTGTTTTAACGCTTGTCTTTACGATAATTTTGCCCATTTCTTTCGGCGTTGTTGTCGGCTCGCTCCTCCTTTATTTTATTGCTTTTTACGCCGGTAAACCTGTTTTGGTGCGTTGGGGTAAGTGGCTCGGGGTATCGTGGGCTAGCGTAGAGAAGGTTCAAAGAAAGTTTGACAAATCAAGATTAGATGAAATCTTGATTTTGATTTTTAGAACCATTCCGGTAATGCCTTCATCGGCCGTTTCTTTTTTTTGTGGTCTTGTCAGGGTCAATCTGTGGACTTATTTGTGGACTACCTTTGTGGGCACTTTATTTAGATCAACAATACTTGCTTTGGTCGGCTGGCAGGCAGGTGTCCTTTATTACAAATACGCCGAGTTTATTGACCGTTTCGAGGGACGGGTTATATCCATTTTAATTTTTGTCGTTGTTGTCTATCTTGTGGTCTGGAATTTCAGAAGAATTAAAAAACAAAAGACGAATGTGTGAATGTTTGAATTAAGAATTAGGAATTACGAATTACGAATCAAGAATTACGAATTACGAATTACGAATTAAAACGCGAATAAATGTTTGAAACGAAATAGTGATT
>CAZROQ010000063.1:0-3803 GCA_964601755.1 uncultured Candidatus Saccharibacteria bacterium | reverse complement strand
CAAAGACATAGTTTGCCTTTTTCTGAAATTGACCAGCATAGTCGTGGTCAATTGGCGTGATGTCGTACTCTGTAAATGCGAGAGTCTGTGGATTTAGAGGAGGCAACTGTGCCACCTGCAGTAAACCTCCGTACAGTTGTGTTTGTGTGTTCATATTAATGTTCCTTATTGTTAATAAATGAGTATTTAATTCGTGTTATCAACTTACTCTCAGTTATTTCACTTGGATCAAGGTTGTAAATAATTCCAAGATGATATCGGAGATCTTGGACATCTTGAACATCCGGCGACGAGCCCTGGAAATCTTGACGAGTCAGAGACCCGATCGCTTTCACCTCAACGCTTTCGATGCGAATTGTTTTAGACCCCCCATCAAGAAATCGTGGTGATATCTTATGTGTATCTGAACCGGGTGTCTCAAGAATGCGAGCTTGAACAATCTGCCCAACACAGTACCCGCGCTCATCACTACACGCTCGCGGTTCGGGGCGAAAAACTGTCGTCAAAACTTCACGCTCAATCAGTTTTCGATAGATACGGCGAAATGCCATTTCATCAGATGGAAGCTTAAGACGATTACTCTCAATACCATTTTCTCTGTTCTGTGATCCTTGTGTCATTATGAGATCTCCTTTTGGTTTATCTAGGACAAAAATACAAAAACATTCCACAACATTGTGTACGACTATGTGCGCCCATTTAAAGAACTCTACTTCTACCTAGCCTTATTATAACAAACCTGTCAAGCAGAAATGGGGTCAAAAGCATTTTCTCTTATCTCTCTTACTCTAAAAAGGCGTGAATGCTATCAACTCTTTCATTTTGTGTAATTTTTTAATGAAAAAGCCATTGTAATATTTTTTTGGTTCTTTTAGTTAATTTTTTTGCTTCGTGTGAGAGAAACAATGATCGGTTAACCCTGGTTGCTGTCGGATACGGATAAACTTTTTTCATAAAAGCTGATATTTTCATACCTCCGGCTTGCGCCAACATCAGTTCCTGAGCCAGCTCGCCTGAATTACGAGCAACCATGGTTCCACCCAAAACGCGCCCATTTTTAGAGACAAATACTTTGAGTAAACCGTGTCGAGCATCATCAGTTATGGCTCGATCATCATCTGCCACATCTTTTTGAAGAACTTCATACGAAATATTTCGTTCTTTCAATGTCTTTTCACTCAAACCAAATGTGGCGATTTCCGGATCGGTGTAGGTTACCCACGCCATGGCATCAGTATTGAGCTTCTTTTTAAGAAAAAACGGCGCGAAAAAGTTTTTGATAATCACACCCGCGTGAACTTCAGCCGCGTGGGTAAACAGATGTTGCCCGATAACATCACCAATGGCAACAACCCGCCTGTTTGTTGTTTGTAAATACCGGTCAACTTTGACAGCACCCCTCCGGTCAACCTCGACTCCCGCTTTCTCAAGATCCAATGACTCAGTATTGAACTCTCTCCCAATAGAGGTGAGTAACACATCAAATGTTATTTCTTTTTCTTCAGTGGAGTCACCGGAACCAATCACAAGTGTATGAGCATCTTGCACTTTTGTTGGTCGATAACCTTCGTAGATGCGCACACCTAAAAGCTCCAATGATTTTCGTACAATACTCGCCATTTCAGGATCTTCTTTTCCAAGGAATGTATCTCCAGTGATAGACACTTCGACACCAAGCATAGCAAATGCTTGCCCCAACTCAACTCCGATAGGCCCTGCTCCAACAATAGCCATTTTTTTAGGAAGCTCTTCAAGAGAAAAGATATTTTCATTTGTGTACACTGTGTCGACTTTTTCTATACCGGGAAGATTAAGTTCTCGAGGATGAGAACCAGTGGCAATGACAATTTTCCGCGCGGTGTATTCTTCTTCCCCCACCGAAACCGTCTGCGGGCCGGTAAAGCGCGCATACCCTAAGGCAACATCCATTCCCTTCTCTCTAAAATGTGAGGCATTTTCATGCTCCCGAATAATATCTTGA
This sequence comes from uncultured Candidatus Saccharibacteria bacterium, assembly GCA_964601755.1. Lineage (GTDB taxonomy): Bacteria > Patescibacteriota > Minisyncoccia > Phycocordibacterales > CAZROQ01 > CAZROQ01. The sequence goes on along the minus strand of CAZROQ010000063.1, from coordinate 1,822 downwards.
CGGGATCGAACATAGTCCATGACGGCTTTCATATCAACATCACCCCGCACATCAAGACCAAAATCACCCGACGCTCGTGCGTCTGCCACTTGCCGAGCCACATGAATAAAAGCCTTTGATGGTACACATCCGAAATTTAAACAGTCACCGCCAATCGATTTATCTGACTTGTCGATGAGGAGCACCTTGAAACCAACGGTGTTCATAAAACCAGCAATGTTAAGACCGCCCGAACCGGCACCGATTACAATTATGTCGTATTCTTTTTTTGTGTTAGATCCGTTTTTCATATTTCTTTCCTATGTAGATAAGTATAGCAATTCCAAGCAAACTCAGGGCAATGTTAATGGGAGAAAGTGCTGTTAAAGAGTCCCCGAGGTAAACAAACATAAAGGTTCCCGGAATCATTCCGAAAAATGAACCGATAAAATAATCCTTGATGCGAATACTGGTAACTCCTAAAAGAAAGTTTAACGCATTAAAAGGAAAAAGGGGAATGAGTCTCAAAACGGCAACCGTGGTGATGCCTTTTCGTTTTATTTTTTCATTAAATTCCATAATTCGCGGATAGCGAGGCAGAATTTTCTCCTGAACATAGTGACTAAATAAATATCGTGAAAGCAAAAAAGCAAGAAGCGCTCCAAAGGTATTGCCGATAATGGAAACAATAGTACCCCAGAAATTACCAAAAATAGAACCGGATAACAGCGTCAAAGGAGTGCCTGGGAAACCAATAGACGGAGTGATGGTCTTTAAGAAAATAAGAATAGAGCCAACAAAAAACGGTCGCGTGAGGCCAACCTCTCGTATGGCCTGCATCCAATCAAAAACATCTTGCCGAAAAACAATGGCCAGCACCGCCAACAAAACAACACCGCCGGCAAGAATCAATTTCTTATATGAAGGGACGCGCATATATTCATATAGTATACACACAGGTATCTTCTGTCAATTTTTTATACTCGCCTATTCTTTTCAGCACCTCAAAAACACCTTGAATTGTTTACAAAAAAGATTCTTAAACACTAAAGACTGCAGTCTTTAGTGTTTAGGGAGATACAGCCCTTCGCCAAAAAAGCGCAGTGGGCTTGTTCTGCGTTCAAGAGCAGTGGGCGACACGCCACAGCTATTCGCGAGGTGTTGAGTTGACGAACGCTCGGGTACTTGGGCCAAAGTATCCTGTCCCACTCTCGAGGCTAACCGGAGCAAGTATGTCGTCGTAGTGTGCTTCCTGGAAACGGATCAGGGCTTGCTTAGTCAAAGAGCCGAAGTAGGTGGTCTCATTTCCGGGTGAACCAGCTCCTGTCTCGGCGAGCGTAAATCCACGCCGATTCAGCTCACGCTGGAGGCAACGCACCGATTCGCTATCTATACCGAGCTCAAGATCATGATCAAAGACACATACTGTATCGAGGACACCAGTGTTCTCGTCCCCTAAAAGCTCTATCAATCTTTCTTCAACATCGGCGATCTGTTGCCTCAATGATTCGATTATTTCAGCACTGCTCAATTCGTTTGAGTTGCCTTGAGCATACGGACCGGTTATATAGCCACCGCCCACGATGGTTGTATTGTTAGAGTTATCATCCTCCGGTTCCGGTATACTTACTGTTGTAAAGCTCCATGTGGCGGCATCTGAAATACCAGCAAAGCTGTTCCCATCTGCATCATCAAAGGCGCTGGCGTCAATCTGAACATAGTATTCGATAGAGTTATCTAAATCAGAGCTCGGGTTGATAGTGATCTCAGTTGTTCCAGAGCCGGAAATGTCGCTGGTCACATCAAAGGTTTCAACCGTAGAGTCGTCGCTTGATTTCTTGAG
>CAZROQ010000062.1:0-3866 GCA_964601755.1 uncultured Candidatus Saccharibacteria bacterium | reverse complement strand
CGAATCCAGTCCGGCTGCCATTGTCAGAGGTTTAAAAATCGAGCCCATTTCATAAACATTTTCTACCAAAGGGTTACCGAAAACGCTTACCTCCTCTTGTTCAGAAAAAGTATTCAAATCAAAAGACGGTAAAACCCCAAGAGCGTAAACATCTCCTGTTTGGGGGTTTATAATAATTCCACCAGACTGTTTGGAATCATAAACTTCCAAAGTTTTTTCCAATTTACTTTGGAAGAATCTCTGCACATTTGGTTCGATGCTGGTGATCACATCACCGCTCCTCGCCTCCCTATTAATGAAAGTCTCTCTGATGTTTGTAAATATTTCCGCAAAAAAATTAACATATACATCATCATTTTTTCTATCAAGAACATCTTCATAAAACCTTTCAAGACCATAACGACCCGCTCTTTCATCGCCCTGAAAAGCCACAAAACCCACTGTTCTTGAGGCCGTGTCACCGCCGGGGTAGTGACGCCACCGTTCTTTAAATATACCCATACCCTCTATGTCCATATCTTTAAAGGTGTCGGCCTGCTCATTAGTCAGACGATGAGCCACTTCTTCATAAGGATCATTTTCTTTTAAAGCTTTTTCTATAAATTTATCTTTTTCAATGTCCACAAAACTACTCACCTTTTCAAAAATACTTTCCGGATCAGATATTTTAGTCGGGTTTAAAAACAAGGTGTATCCTGTTTTTAAGGTTGCAGAGGCAATTTTTTTACCATTTTTATCTGAAAAATAAATATCACCCCTGTCATAGAGATGGTAATTGGGTCTAACATACTGGTGGTCAGCTCTCAAGCTGTATTCATCCCCACGAACAATCTGCACTAAATAAAGTTTAGCTGTCAAAACAATTGCAAATAAGAAGATTAAAACAAAAAGTAACCGAACTTTGAAAACAAATGTTTCTCGATTCATGGGCGGGATTTTAAAATTCTGTCGTTTTTATTCAAGTGAACTCAAGAAAGTTAGAGACTGAACTTTGCCTCGAGTTACATACTGCGGATCTTTCACATCAACAAAACCGTATTCGTACGCTAATTCTCGGCTGACCTTGGATCTTTCCGTTATATAATCGAACTCAGTTTCACTTAATCTGGCCTCAACTTCCGCTATTTTATTCTCTAGAGAATCTTTTTCAACCGCGCTGATAACAGTAATGTTGACAAGGACAACATACAAAATAGCACCCACCGATAAAGCCACTAAAAACACCCAGACGAGTAAAATCGGGTTGTAGTATTTATTTATTTTTGAAATTACTTTAGTCATTTTTTTGAAAGACTCTTAGTTTTGCGCTTCTTGATCTGGGATTTTCTTTTAATTCAGTTGTTGAAGCTGTAATTGGTTTTTTATTAATGCGAACTCCTTTTTTATTTTTTTCCAAGTCTCGAAAGAAATTTTTAACTATCCTGTCTTCTAAGCTGTGGAAAGAAATTACCGCCACACGACCACTCTTGCTTAAAACATTGAAAGAATTTTTTAATCCATCTCTCAATGCCTCTATTTCATCGTTAACGGCGATTCTCAAAGCTTGAAAGGTTCTTCTTGCCGGATGTGTTGGACCGAAATGATATCTGGAAGGAGTGGCTTCTTTTATTATGGAAACCAACTGGCTTGTTGTTTCTATCGGGGCATTCTTTCTTGCTTCAACAATCTTATTGGCAATTCTTCCGGCAAATCTTTCTTCTCCATATCCTCTGATAATTGTCGACAAGACTTTTTGATCCCAGTTATTGAGGATATCTTTGGCGTTAACAACGGCTCGAGAAGAAGACAGATTCATATCAAGGGGTTCATCCAATCTATAACTAAACCCTTTGCCACTTTCTTCAAACTGCCTTGCACTCCAACCGAGATCCATTAATATCTTGTCAGCCTCATTGACTCCATGGTCTCTATCTCTAAACCATCTTTTTTGAATCTATCTTTTGTCGCCTCAATTTGAGTACGGTCAATATCGATGCCGATTATCTTGACGGCTGTGCCAAACATTTTGGCGATTTCCAGAGAGTGACCACCTTCCCCTAAAGTGCCGTCCACAAAAACATCGCCGGCTTTAAGATCTAGTGCTTCAACTACTGATTGTAAAAGAACACTTTTGTGCATACTCTAGATTTTTCTAGACTGCACCGATATCGCTCAATCTCTCGGCGACAGCATCCGCATCAGACTCAACAGCTCCCGTGTATTTGTCCCATCTGCTTTCACCCCACACCTCGATTCTGTTTGACAAACCGGCAAAGACTGCTTTTGATTTCAGATCAGCAAACTTTCTTAGATGTTCTGGAATCAAAATCCGTCCAAGCGAATCCACCGACAAGTCTGTGGCACTACCCAAGAAATATCGACTCATCTTTCTTTTGTCGGCCACACCAATTCCGGGTTCTCTAACTTCTTCAACCATTTTTGCCCAATCGGTTTCTGTAAAAACATACAAACACTTGTCGAGCCCCCTTGTAACAACAACCGTTTTCCCAACCTCTTTCCTAAATTTTGCGGGAAGAGAAATTCGGTTTTTATCATCAAAGTTGTGTCTGTACTCGCCTATCAACATATTAAGTTTTTTAGTGGGGACCCAGCCCCCATCTGCTCCCCCGCCAAAGAGGCAGGTAAGCCGGAGCAGATGGATTGAAGGTCGAAGTACGGGCTAGGAACACTTGTGTGGGTAACCATAGTAAAATCTTTTATCCCACTCTATCCCACATAGCTACTATTTTATACCACCTAATACCACAGCGCCACTGGTGATATGTGGATAACTCAAAAGATAAGGAATTTAAGAATCCCTAATTTAGTCTGTAGAACCTCGGAGGTTCTACACCACTTATTTTAAATTTTATCAATAGTTTTCAATTTTTAAATTGAGACATTGGAATTCAAATATCAAGATTAAACCTCAATATTTTTAATTGAGATATTGGGGTTTGAAAATTAAAAATTAAACCCACCCGTGGCGGATTCGTGTCATTCACATTATTCGTGTAATTCGCGTGTAATTCGTAATTGGTGTCCTTTTATTCGTGTCATTCGCATAATTCGCGTGCAGTTCGCGTATTGGCGTCGCTTTTGTTTTTAATCCTTTTTCTTCATTAAAGGAAAAAGCTGTGTTTCTCTTAATGGCCTATTCTCCATAAAAGCAAACAAACGCTCACCGAATCCAAAACCAAAAGTTGGAGGGAAGCCATACTCCATCGCCTCAACAAAGTCCCAATCGGGCATCATTGCCTCTTCGTCACCGTCTTCCAAGAGTTTTTGTTGTTCATCAAAACGCTCTTTTTGTTCGAGTGGGTTATTAAGCTCGGCATGCGCCCTACCCACCTCAGATCCGGCAATCAAGACTTGGAGGGTTTTTGTTTTTCTTGGATCTTCTTCAGAAACCTTTGACAGAGGTGCGACAATTTGGGGGTGTCCGGTAAGAAAAGCCGGGCCACTGATATTTTTACGACAGTGTTTCCAAAGTGAGTCTGTCAGTCTTTCAAGGTTGTCACCATCATAATCGACGCCCAGCTCATCGAGTTTTTCTTTAATCTCTTTTTGATCAGCTTCCAAAACATCAACACCTGTTTCTTTTTTAATGGCCTCAACATAGTCAATATCGATCCAGTCGTGAGCCAAATCAAACTTGTGATTTCTGGTCTCAAAATTAGTCCTGCCATAGACCTCTTTGGCTATTTTTTGATATAAGTCAACTATCATTTTTTTACCATCCTCAAAATTCAAATAGGCACGGTAAAACTCAGCATTTGTAAATTCTTGCAAATGTTCAGCGCTGGTCCCCTCATTTCGGAACACTCTGCCGATCTCAAAAACACTTTCAAAACCCGCTCCCATCAACCGTTTCTGCCAAAGCTCCC
>CAZROQ010000061.1:0-3924 GCA_964601755.1 uncultured Candidatus Saccharibacteria bacterium | reverse complement strand
TAGATGTGTCTGACCCGTGGTGCCCCGCTTTTAAAACATCGCTCTCAAGATTCAATTTTTTATCCACGACCAGGTATTCCTCAACTCCTGAAGGAGCATCACCCGTCAGAAGAACCTCCGTATCGCCATAAACCAATTTACCGACAATCGAGCCGGAGTTCGGTTCAATATTTGAATTTAAAAAAGTCGGTGAAAAAATCTCAAAATAAATTTCCGAACTTAAAAAAATCTTGTCGCCGGAATTAGCAATAAAAATTTGTGATTTTTCTTCCTCAACCGCTCTGTTAAGTTCCTCGAAAGAGCTGTTGTCCGAATCAATGTCGGGATGAACAAAAGACGCCACAGAGAAACTTCTAAAAACATCCGGCAGACCTCCGATGTGATCTGTATCCGGATGCGTAGAGAGAACAACATCAATAGACCTGTCATAAAACGGCATAACACTACCAAGCGACCGCAACACCTGCTTGCCGGAGCCCCCGTCAACGAGCATCTGATTTCCGTTTGGGGCTTCAATAAAAACAGCGTCTCCTTGCCCAATATCAAGAAAAGAAACCCTGAGGACTTGATCGTTTTCATTAAGAACTCTAATCCAAACAATTATATTGAAAACAAAAAGAAGAGCTATGAGTGCTGATCCTGTCTTTAAAGAAAACATTGAAGTCGAGTATAACACTGACTAACCTCAGATACATCCTGCAGTGTTCTGTAGAACCTCGGAGGTTCTACACCATTAAAAATTGAAAATTACAAATTTAGAATCAGGAATTACGAATTACGAATTAAAACCCGAATGAATGTTTGAAACGAAAGTAAGTATTTTTTAATTGAGACATTGGAATTTGCTTGTCCCGAGCGGAGTCGAGGGAAAAAATTGTAAATTGAAAATTGGAAATTGGAAATTACTTGTTCCGAGAGTGTCGAAGGAAATTGTTATAGCATTCGCAGTACCACAGGCCATGTTGAGAGATTACCAAGAGAGTTGAGAGATGGGTGGGGTTGTTCAAACACTTGGTCGATGTATCTGCCGATGTTAAAATGATATCCGCGCTTAACATTGAATAAAAAATATTTATGACTCACAAGTACGAACCAAAAAGTTTCAGTATCCCCGAATTAAAAGGTATCTCCTCAAAAACCATCGAGGAGCATCTTAAACTTTATGAAGGATATGTTAAAAACTACAATACAATTCAAGAACTGCTACAAACCGACACAGGTGAGTATAGCCAAAAGGAAGCTCTACGAAGACTCGCTTTTGAATTTGATGGAATGAGAAACCACGAATATTACTTTGGGTCCCTTGAGGGAGGCTCAAAAGAGCTGACAGAAGATTCAGAATTAGCCAAAGAACTCGAAAAGGTGTTTGAATCTACAGAAAATTTTATTGGGTCATTTAAGGCGCTCGCCAAAATGAGAGGTGTCGGATGGGCTATGCTGGGTTACGATTCTCATGCAGATACACTAATTCAGTACTGGGTGGATGAACAACACCTAGGCCACCTAACGGGTGTCCGGCCGATACTCGCCCTCGATATGTGGGAACACTCGTTTGTTGCCGATTATCAACCGAGCGGAAAGGGTCAATACATAGAAGATTTCTTCGAAAACCTAAACTGGGAATTTGTTTCAGGAAACTACAACAAAGCTCGGGGTTAAAGCTTCTGAAAAAACCTAATTTGAAAAAACCTTTCTATATATAGAAAGGTTTTTCATTTGTCTGCCCACTCAAAACAAGAAAATCGTCTTGAGCTGTTTACTTAAGTCGCTCTAAAGAATTAAAAATGCCGGGGGTGTAGTCACCGCGAAACCAAATCCTTGCAACAAATACAGCCAAAAGGCCGTAAAGAAGTAAAATAAAAAACCAATGAATGTGCGGTAACTCCACAGTAGAAAAAGGAAACGAATCAAAGATATAAACAACCTTAAAAATATAATCCAGAAAAATAAAAACAAAAACGGAAATGGGTAAAGCAATCCAAAAAGAGATGAAAGAAAAAACAATCATCACAAAGCCCAGAAACATTGTCAGTGGTATAAAACCGATAACCAAAACATTGACCGGCAAAGAAACCAGAGAAACTTCGCCAATCATATAAATCAAAAGCGGAAGAACCGCTATCTGAGCGGCGACCGTAACAGAAACTGTTTCTCGTATTTTAAATCTTTCCGGTATAAACCCAAGGCGCTTCTCCAGTAGCGGTGAAATGTATATTAAGCCCGCGGTAGCAACGAAAGAAAGTTGAAAAGAGGGATCAAATAAAAGTATTGACGGATTCCACAAAACCATAAGAGCTCCGGCAATAATAAGCGACCTATGTATTGAGTAACGCCGATGAATAAAACCGGCAAAAACTGCCAGTATCGCCATCAAAGACGCCCTCAACACCGTCGCGCCAAGCCCGACCATAATAGCAAAAAGCCCGATGCTTATAATCGCCAAAATTCTGGCAATCGACGCCGGTAAAAAAGAAAAAGTCCATAAAATAAAAACAGCAACAACTGTAATGTTAAAGCCGGAAAGCACCACTATATGTATCAAGCCGGTATCTCTGAATTTTTCCTCCAACTCATCACCTAAAGCCTGTTTTGTGCCGAGGAGAACACCGCCCAAAAGCGATGCGTGCGGTTGTTCGAGAATACCTTCTATTTTAGAAAGGGCAGAATTTTTTATCTCGTACATCAAGCCGGAGACAGAAAAACCCGCGCGTCGAACAACTTCGATTTTGGGATACCACATTTGGTAGTAAATATTGTCTTTACGAAGAAAAGATATGTAGTCAAAAGTACGACCCGTTTCAGTTACAAAATTTTCCGGTTTTAGGAGCTTGCCCGTAACCTCAACTTTGTCATCAAAAGAAATACCCGCAAAACGATTTAAAGCCAAACGAACCCCGACTTCTTCTTTTACATCTACAAAAGTATCTTCAAAAACAATTCTCTCAACCGAAAGCGTGGTCCATGTTCGAGTATCTCGATTGTCTAATTCTTCTGAAATCTCCCCCACCAAGACAACCTCCTTGGAAGTGTACCCGTCCAACAGATTTGTTGGATTGTTTGATTCCCAAAGCAAAACTCTTGCTAAACCAAAAGATGATGTCAGAAAAAACAAAAAAATTACAAAAGACCAAATCTTTAGATCTGTCTTCTTAAAAACAAAAGCCAGAACAAAAAGACCGAAAAATGAAACCGAGATAGAAACCGACCACAGAACTTCTGCAAAGCCACTAAAACCCAAAAGACCAAAAACCACCCCAACAAAAAAACCAAGCGCGCCAACATAGAAGGAAATCGGTTTCATTAATCTCCACTAAATTCCTCTATTATTTCTTTTTCATCTTTGGGAGAAAAAGATTTTTTAAAACGAGCACCAGAAACACCTTTGACTCTTTCTTCTGTTTCTTTCCAAGAATCGTGAACCCGAACAACACCGCCGACTTCGCTCACATACGAGTAAGCCGTACCCGACTTGGACTTCTTTTTTTTGTTTCTTTTGAGTTCATCATAATCAAAATCAAGAACCGGAAAGCTGTAATCTTTGAGGGAGCCTGAAAATAATTCCGGATCCCTCTTGTCCGCAAACTTTGTGGCGATGACATCGGCCCTCTCATTGCCAGCCAAACCACTATGGCCTGAGACCCGCTTCCAAACAATAGAGAGCCCCGAAGCAACTGAATCCAAATCCTTCCAGAGATCAACATTTTCCACTTCTTCTTTATTAACCTTTTTCCATCCGCGTTCTTTCCAGCCCTTAATCCATTTAGTGATACCTCCGACCAGATAGCTTGAATCCGTAAAAACAAAAATTTCTTCTTTTTCAACACCAAGATTTTTTTTCTTTGCAAAACTGAGAGCCTCGATAACCGCCCTAATTTCCATACGATTGTTTGTGGTTTCATCTTCCCTACCTCCAAGTTCAACCAC
>CAZROQ010000060.1:0-4062 GCA_964601755.1 uncultured Candidatus Saccharibacteria bacterium | reverse complement strand
ATTGCTGGGGGAAGTTGACACAAATGCTTTAAATGAGCAAGGTTTAAAGGCAATCGTTCGAGTCGGAGCGACTAGAAGCATTGGTCGGCGGGCTGGTCTTTGGGCTGATCGGCGGGCTGGTCTTTGGGCTGATAGTCGGGCTGATCGGCGGGCTGATCGCCGGGCTGGCCGCGCTGATCGCCGGGCTGGTCGAACGGAGAGGGCCGGTCATTGGGTTGGCTCCCACATTGACCTACGGCCTCGTGCTGTTCGTCGCCTTCGGCGCTCTCGGCACAGGCTTTGCCCTCGGGATGTGGGTTCTTTTCTTTATCTTGTGGGCCCTCGGGCGTGGGCTTGCCTCACTCTGGCAAGCTCTGCGCAACCCGGAGCCCGAGCCGGAGGTTTAGAAAGTTCCGGCACAAGCAAGATTGAGATTCACCGTCTCCACCCCTTTCGCACTGCGTGCGAAAGGGGTTTTTTGATTGACATATATTCGTGTCATTCGCGTGTAATTCGTAATTGGCGTCGCTTTTGTCATTCGTGCCGTTCGCGTTATTCGCGTGTAATTCGTGTATTGGTGTCGCTGTTGTGTATTGGCGTCGCTGTTGGTTGCAATTCATTTGCACTTGTGAGAGTGTCCATGAGTTGTTATGATTGTTATGTTCTCGTAATTCGTGATTCTTTATTCTTAATTCTTAATTCTTAATTCACTATTCATGCTTATCCCAACCGTCATAGAAAAAAGCCAACATGGCGAACGCGCCTACGACATCTACTCTCGCCTACTTCGTGAGAACATAATATTTTTAGGAAGCGCTATTGACGACTCGGTAGCAAACACCGTCATTGCCCAGCTCCTTTTCTTACAAAGCGAGAATCCAAAGAAAGACATTTCGCTTTACATAAACTCGCCGGGTGGATCTGTAACATCAACTCTTGCTATGATCGACACTATGAATCACATCAAAAATGATGTTTCAACAGTTTGTGTTGGAATGGCAGCTTCCGGAGGCGCTTGGCTTTTGGCATCGGGCGTAAAAGGCAAAAGGTATGCTCTAACAAATGCCGAAATTATGATTCACCAGCCACTTGGAGGTGCAGAAGGGCAGGCAACAGATATTGAGATCACCGCTAAACAAATTTTGAAGCTAAAAGACAAATTAACCAAGATGATGGCAAAAGCGACAGGTCAGAACGAGAAAAAAGTTTCCGACGATATAGAACGCGATTACTTTATGTCTGCCGAAGAGGCAAAAAATTACGGAATTATCGATAAAGTCCTGAAATAGAGTTAAAACCGGTATCAACCGAGAATCGTATTATTCTCCCTCCTAATGTTACCGGACTTGCACAAGTTTGATTTGTGCAGATTTTAGATATCACTGTGCCGTGCACGACATACAAATAGTTAACAAAAAATTACTCAGATTAAAACCAGCCAAATAAAAACCAAAAACACCCCTTTCTCTTGATAAGAGACGAAATTTTGTGTATATTTGCCATATTCCTAATTTTGGAATTCCTGCCTACGCAGGCGGGGTTGAAACATTAAAAGAAATTGCGAAATCCGTATCGAAAGAATTTATTTGTCGAGATTGATAGAAACTAAAGATGAAAAAATCATTTTCTTGCTCTAAAAATACACTCAAAAAGTTTGGAGACCTTGAATAAGAAGGTGTAATAAAGCTCGATAAGATTCGGCGGTTTTCGTTTAAACGAAAAAAATATGCCGTTATATTTAGCCATAGCACTTATCGCTATCGTCGGCGTACTTGGGCTTGTTTCTGGTTATCTTCTTAGGTGGATTGTTTCTCTTGGTAAAAAGGGTTCGGTTGAGCTAAAAATCAAGCAGATGATGCTTGAGGCCAAAGATGAGGCAAAAAGAATCACCGGAGAAGCAGAAAAAAAAGGAGAAACCATAATCGCCGAGGCGCGCAACGAAGTAAAGCAAAAAGAAGAACAGGTAAACAAAACCGAGGAACGATTGGCAAAACGGGAAGAGTACCTCGATAAAAGACAAATCGACCTAGATCAGGAAGAAGAAGATTTGAAAACAAAGATTTTAGAAGTTAAGAAGATAAAAAATCGAGTTGAAGAGCTGAAAGAAGAAAAATCAGCAGAACTTGAAAGAGTCTCCGGTCTTTCAAAGGAAGAAGCGGAGGAAAAACTGCTTGCAGAAATTGAAAGACAATCAAACGAGGATTTGGCTGTGCGTATCCAAAAAATCGCAAACGAGAACTCAGAAAAACTTGAAAAAGAAGCACAAGAAATACTCGTTACAAGCATCCAGCGACTTGCATCAAATGTCTCTTCAGATGTTATGTCAACATCCGTATCTATTCCGTCTGACGAGGAGAAGGGTAAGATTATTGGAAAAGAAGGTCGAAATATCAAGGCTTTCGAGAAAGCTACAGGTGTTGAGATAATTGTCGATGACACACCCGGGGCAATCACGATTTCTTCATTCGATCCTGTTAGAAGACAGATTGCCCGAGTGGCTCTCGAAAATCTAATACTTGACGGCAGAATCCAGCCGGCTCGAATCGAGGAATATGTTGAGAAAGCAAAAGAAGAAATAAATAAAATAATTAAAAGCAAGGGAGAAGAAGCTGTGTACGAAACCGGTGTATTTAATCTGGATTCTCGTTTGGTTATGGTGCTCGGTCGTCTCTACTTCAGAACAAGTTACGGTCAAAATGTTCTTCAGCACTCTGTTGAAATGTCCTATTTGGCGGGAATGATTGCTGAAGAAGTTGGTGCTGATGTGTCTGTTGCCAAAGCGGGCGCTCTGCTTCACGATATCGGCAAGGCGGTTGATCACGAGGTTTCAGGAACACATGTTGAAATTGGGCGCAGAATTCTACAAAAGTTTGGAGTTGATGAAGCGGTTATTAAGGCAATGGAGCCACACCACGGAGAATATCCATATGAAACCCTTGAGTCATACATTGTCCAAACCGCCGACGCCATCTCCGGAGCGCGACCCGGCGCCCGACGGGACTCGGTTGAAAACTATCTTAAACGGCTCGAAGAGCTTGAAGGTATTGCCACGAGTTTCGAGGGAATCGATAAAGCCTACGCTCTTCAGGCCGGTCGTGAAGTGCGCATATTTGTTACTCCGGACAAAGTTAGTGATATTGAGGCCAGAGAACTTGCCAGAGAGATTGCTTTAAGAATTGAACAGGAGCTCAAGTATCCGGGAGAAATAAAAGTAAATGTCATTCGCGAAACTAGAACAATAGAGTATGCGAGGTAATAAAATCTAGATTTTTTAAGGTAGAAAACCAAAAACCCCGCCAGAAGGCGAGGTTTTTGGTTTAAGTTTAAGATTTAGCGGGGTCGTGTGCTATTAAAGCAATAGACGAAGCGATTATGCTCATCGCAAGCACTTGAGATGCAACGCCTGAATTGGTGGTTGTTACAACTAGCGCCGAGCTAAGCCCTGTAAAGCTAAAAAGCATTGCGGAGTTCCAGCTAATCTCTTGGATTGGTTTAAACAATTTGTGTTTCATATTTCCTCTTTAAAAAACAAAACCAGCAGAACTCCACTGGTTGATACTGTATATATTAATACATATTGATTAGTTTGTCAACTTTTTTGTTTTTCGAAAAGTAAAGAGTTTGTCTTAGAAATAAAAAACCGATTGTCCCCACCTAATCGTGGCTCTATTGCAGTATTCTTTAGGTTTTCCTATAATAGTAAGCAGAGTATTAAAAGAAGGTCGAAGTTATAAATAGTTAATTTCAAGTACCATGAATAAAGCAGATCTTGTAGAAGCTGTGAATGAAGTGGTTGGTGGTTCTAAAAGCCAAGCAGAAGAAGCCGTCAACAAAGTTGTTGACTCGATTGTTAACTCTCTCAAAAATGGTGAGGAGGTTTCAATCTCAGGTCTTGGCATCTTTTCAGCCAAGCTTCGAGCAGCACGAACTGCTCGCAACCCACGAACTGGTGAACCTATTCAGGTTCCGGAGATGCGGGTACCTAAGTTTAGAGCATCAAAGGCTCTAAAAGACGCCGTTAGATAAAACATTCCCAGTTTTGTTCCGTTTCTTCGTCGGGCGTTTCGGTGCGCAGTCGCAGTA
>CAZROQ010000059.1:581-4130 GCA_964601755.1 uncultured Candidatus Saccharibacteria bacterium | reverse complement strand
GGCCATCAACTATTCGACTCCCGCCAACGCCTGTTCCAACCGTCACATAAGCCATCACCTTCGAACCTCTACCCGCGCCATTATGTGCTTCTCCTAAACCACCGATAGATGCATCATTGTCCAGAAAAACCTCGGTCTTGAGTTCCTCGGCAATTTTTTTCTTAAAGGGCATATTCTGCCAAGCCGGCAAGTTTGGAGAATATATAGATTCCTCTCTATCTTTGTTTAAAGTACCTGCCAAACCGCCCGCAACAGCGTTGATTTTTTGGTCGCCTGATATATTTTTTGCAGTTTCCACAAACTGCCTAACACCCTCGTCAAAGTCATCCGGCGTACTCAAGATATTCGGCTCGGAAAAACTTTCTCCGTCTTTTGATCCGGCAATTCTCATCTTGGTCGCCCCGATATCAAAAAGTATGTACACAGTTTTTATTATTTAATAAGTTTTTTAAACTCTTCTATCATTGGCACTTGCTCCGGTTCTGTTCCGTATAGCTCCGCCAAACGGAGCGCTGTCCAGTCTGCCGTTAAAATCGATTTTATCGACCTACTGAAGTAATCTTCGCCAATTAAAGGCCTTCTAATGACCTCAAAGCCACGCTTTTCAAACAAAGACTCACAAACTTTCATCCTTTTCTGAATAGAAGGATGATCTCTTTCGTCTGTTAAAAAGATGAATCTAACTTTTTCAGATAAAGACGATGTGTCTGAAACAACATCAAAACCGGTCATCTCATTGTGGTTTAATTCCGGAAAACTGTTCAGAAAAGCCGGAATTTTAGCAGTCTCGTTTAATTTTATTTTCCAGTTGTAAGCAACAGCTCTGTTATTAAAAGAAGAATAAATCACCGGCAAATGATTCAGCAAAATTTGTGCCATTTCATTGCCGTCTTCTCTTAACGAAAGTGGATCAAGGGACTCTGCCAGAGGATTAAGATCGTGGATAATTTCCGGCCTTACAAAAGTGGCCAGAGCAATGAGTGAAAATCCTAAAGCGGTTCTGGGCTGGATTCCGGTGTCAGGAATCAAAATGTAAGGTAAATTATTCTCTTTGGCGAGATTTATAAGCTCACCTCCTGTGGCGATACAAGCCACATTGTATTTATGTTCTAAGGCCTTTTGAGCAAAATCTACTGTTTCTTCCGTATTGCCGGAATAGGAACTTGCAATAAAAAGAGTCCTGTCTTTTGCGCCAGGTCTTTCTGGTGGCAAATGTGCTTCAGGATGCAAGCCATAATCAGAATGAATCGAAAGATCCATGGCGGGGTCAAAACCTTTTAGCAAATCAGCTGCTAGATGCGAACCTCCCATACCACCGACAATAAAATGTACGGCTTCCGGCAAGGAATTCTTATTTTCTACCTCCGGAGAAAATCTAAATTGTTCACTAAAATTTTTAATGGATTCTTCCATGGGAATATTATATCACTAAAATCCCAAATTAAAGAAACAAAATAGGTTAAGAGGCTTTTCCACACAACAGACAAAAAATGGGGGTATAATTAATAAAGGCACATGAAGTGCTGAAGGTCGATTTTAAAAAAAATAGTTATCTTATTTATGAAAAATTTAAATGTAGTTGACTGGGTTGCCGTTGTTTTGACAATCGTCGGTGGCCTAAACTGGGGTCTTGTTGGCCTCAGTCCTGATAGAAGCTGGGATCTCGTCGCCCTCGTTGGCGGTGGACCAGAAGGTCTTATCTCTCGAATTGTCTACATCCTTGTAGGTCTTTCAGCTATCTGGCTCATCTTCACCGTCAGTAAAAAGGGTGGTTCTTCATCCTCAAAAGCTCCCGAGATGAACCAAGAAGGAAGTGAGCAACAAATGGGTGTGTAACAAATAAAAAAACCCATTAATGACAGAAAAAACCCTGAGCGTTCGCCCAGGGTTTTTTGCTTGTTCCGATTCTGTCGAATCAAGCGTTTTTCTCTTCCTTCTCTTTTTCTTCCTCGACAATCTCGAGCTCGCAGAGAGCGTCGATGACCTGACCGATTGTGTTCTTGCCTGCCAAAATCTCTTCGGCCTTTTCCTCAGAGATACTGACATTGAGCTTGTCTTCGAGATCCATAACCATCTCAACAGCGTCGAGCGAATCAAGATCCAGCTCAGCGAGCTTTGTTGAGTTGGTATCATCACTCCTGATATCATCCAAAACATTCCCCTTGCCCAGTGCCCCACCAATCACGCTGATGAGTGCTTCTCTTGCCTGTTCGTGAGTGTTTTTCACAAGAACCTTCCTTTCGTTGTTGGTTCATTTTCAAAAAAGAGTTCCAAGGGAATATTACCTATATAAACAAAACTGTCAACAAAAAACCGCCGGCTGAAAGCTGGCGGTTATGAAAACGAGCAGTTTTTTGCTTACCAAGGTTTTTCTGAATCGGATTGGTCCTAACCCGCACTTTCTCGCTTGATCGATTCATAGACCTCTTTGCGATGCACGGGAATTTGGGAGGGGGCGCTGATCCCAATGCGAACCTTGTCACCTTTGATATCAATGATCGTAACCTCGATGTCATCACCGATCATTATCGTCTCGTCGCGCAAACGGGTGAGTACGAGCATAGCTTGCCTCCTTTGGCAAAGTAGTAAAATGGACCGTCCGTGGTTTCTAAGGTAACACTACACATTATTACAAATTCGTCAATGGTTTACCCTTGAATTCTATCTTGAAACGCAACAAGTAAAACAAACACACCCGCTTGGGGATGCTAGGAGTGTTAACAACTTTCTCCAGACATTCGAGGAAATGGCGACTGACTTCATTTCCTCAATATGACCGTTTATGTCATGGTCTTCGTAAGTTTGTAAAATTTGGGCTCAAAAATCTTGAAATATTTTGCTCCTTACTTTTTTGAAATGATTTACTTACTTGTTGATTTTTAAAATTATTTAAGATTGCTCTTGCTACTGCATTTGATAAAAATGTTGGAACAGCATTTCCAATTTGTAAATTTTTATCACCCCTGGATCCAAAAAATTGATAATCATCAGGGAAGCATTGAATTCGTGCGCCTTCTCTTGTTGTTAGTGGCCTCGGTGTTTTGGGATGAATACAACGAGATGATGACGGCGTACTTAGATTTCTCGTTATTGTTGTTGCTGGTCGTTTCCACCACAAACGACAATATGTATTTTTGAAACCTGAAGTGGGGCGTAATTCTTTTGGCAAATCTTCCGGCGTTCCGCCGTCTGGTAAAAGCTCCATTATTTTCACCAGTTTCGCGTTGTTGTTTGGAGCGTTGTGATCCATTAGTTTTTCTGGTGCATTTGTTCTCATCACCGTTTGAAATTCGTTTTGCGGCTCGGAAGCATATTCAAAACTTTCTTCACTAGATTTTATAAAAGGCAAGTCGCTTATCGCTTCTTCAAGCGTCAAGTAAGGTTTAAGCGTTTTATTTAATAACGAGGGCATTTCTTCCGGACTATAATGCGTCGGTTCTGGATAATGAAAATCGTTTTTAAGTTTTGAGCCGATAATGATAACTCTTTCTCTAATTTGCGGTGCGCCATAATCCGCCGCATTAAGAAGTTTATATTGTACTTTATAGC
>CAZROQ010000059.1:0-571 GCA_964601755.1 uncultured Candidatus Saccharibacteria bacterium | reverse complement strand
AAAGAGAGAAATTATAGTTTCCAACAATTCACCACCCTGCACAGACAACAAACCTTTTACATTTTCAAAAAGAAAAAGTTTTGGATTAAATTCTTTCAACACTCGGTAGTATTCTTGAAAGAGTTTTCCACGGGGATCGTCAATCAGCCTTCTCCCAACAGTTGAATATGCCTGACAAGGCGGGCCGCCAACGATAATGTCTATTTCTTCCGCTTTTACATTTAAGTCCTTTTCTATTTTTTTCGCGCCAAAATTTTTTATGTCCTCAATATAAACTTTTGTAGTGGGATGATTCAAGGAATATGCTTTTGCCATATTAGGCAAAATTTCGTTGGCGGCTACAATTTCAAAATTATTGTCATGGGCAAAACCATAACTCAACCCGCCTACTCCGCAAAACAAATCTATGACTTTTAGCTTTTTTGCCATAATGAAATTATCCAAAATTTATATCCTTATACCTGATCGGCGGTTCAATAATTTTCCAAGCAAAATAATTTTGGTCGATGTTAAAAACCGTCTGGCCTTCCATTTGTTGCCTCGTTATCCAGTTCACATCTTCGTCCTCTAT
>CAZROQ010000058.1:3138-4165 GCA_964601755.1 uncultured Candidatus Saccharibacteria bacterium | reverse complement strand
TTCTCGTCGTCCTGCCAGTTCTCTCCCTGATTCCCCTCTTCATTGAGGGTTCGGGATCGGGAGGAAGCAGACGACAGGAGGTTGTGCGGGAAGAGCACAGGGCAACCGAAAAAGAAGCCCGGGGCAGGCAAGTGGAGGAAAAGGAAAAATCCGGTCAAAGCGACCGGATATACTTCACTGCCACCCACGACGAGTGGACGACGGTCGAGACCAATATGCGCTGGGCAATCACCAAAGCTCGGGCGCCTATGGTCATTCTGCCTGTCTATTTTGACGGGCAGTCGAGCGACCAACCGGTTCTTTACGAGCCGGGCAAAAAAACCTCCGGTGGCGATGGAGTTGTGGCTCTGAAGTTCAGGGCTCCGACCTCCGAACCGGTGAAAGGAGTTGTTCTTTTCAAGAATTGAGGTTGCCAGCCGATAAGGCTGGCAACCTAAAAACCAAACAGTCGACGCACACGCGCCGACTGTTTTTTGTTTTTCAAGCTTTTCTTTTCTACAACCCACTACTCCGGCAAGACCGACTCAATGGGCGAACCACCGCCAGGGGTTTCAAGACCGAATGTGTTCACGATAATCTGCATTATCCCAAAGACAGCCAGCATAATAAACATTCCTATAATGCCCCACAGAATGTTTCTCTTTCCTTTTGATCTTGCCTCTTCGCTTTCCGCACCGGCTATCATCTGAACAATGCCCCAGAAAAGCACGATAACCGCTGTAGCCAGGAGCAACAAAATAATCGGGTTGAGGATATGCTCATTAACGCGAGCTAGAAAATCAGCCATCACACTAACTAAAACTGTTAATCTTCAGGGGACTAATTAACTGATGGGACATCGATGTCTCCACCTGTGTCAATACCAAGTGCGTTGCCGATGAACTCAACAATTCCCCAAATAGCTGCCATCACAAAAAGGGCGATAATACCGCCGATCATAATTCTTCGACCCTGCGCCTTTGCCTCTTCATCACCTGATGCGAGAATGTACTTGACCAAGCCCCAGAAGAACGCGAGCAGAGCAAGC
>CAZROQ010000058.1:0-3128 GCA_964601755.1 uncultured Candidatus Saccharibacteria bacterium | reverse complement strand
GTGTATCTACAATTTCTCCGATAGACTCCACAAGAGTCTGAAAGTTATTTAGATCTTGTGCCAAAACAACCGCCGGAGCAAAGATGGTTGCTGTAGTTAGTATTTTCTTCATAAATAGAATTAATAATTATTAATAAATTTTTTATCCGAGTAAATCGGTCATTTAACAATATCACATAGAAAGAGACCCAACAAACAGCTCTGTGGATACTAAGCAACATCTTCAGGAAACGGGATCGTCTCGAAAATGTCATCTGGAATGCCATCGACCGGCCCGTCGGCGCCATTGAGATTGAGACCGAACGCAATCTGAATGAACTCGATAATCCCCCAGATTGAGGCTCCGACAAAAAGCGCGATGATGCCACCGATCATAATTTTCTTACCATCCGCTTTAGACTCTTCATTACCTGCGGAAAATATGTACTTGGCAAGTCCCCAAAAGAAAGCCAGTAGTGCTAACGCAAAGACAATCGGAATTAAAATCTCGATAACACCTCCAAAACCTTTTGCGACCCCTTCGACATTATCAAAAGGTTCTTGGGCAAGCGCCAAAACCGGTAAAAAAGAAACGGTATATATAATAAATTTTTTCATATTATCTACGGTATTGATAATACTAATTATTATAACATTGTATCTTGTATAACAAACGCATCCTGCAAGAAAGCGATAATACCAAAGAGAGAAGCCATCACAAAAATTGCCACAATACCCCAAATCATGACGCTTTTCCCTTTTTTTCTTTCTTCATCACTGTCGGCGTGATACACATACTTGGCAAGCCCCCAAAAGAAAGCCAGCAAACCCAGACCAAAAGCAATCGGGACCAGCATCTCTGCGAAATCCAGAAAGCCCTTCAAAATTCCTTGAAGGTTAGTTCCCTGAGCGCGGGCAACCAAGGGCGCCAAGACCGTAAAGAAAAGAAAGGTTTTTTTAAAATGTTTGTGTGTAATTAAGTACATAGATTGGATAAGGTAAATTTTGAGGTAAATCAGCACAACGAGGCAGACCATCACTATCCTGTGGGTAAAAGCGGTATTCCTATTTCGAGATTAAAAGTATTACCTAAAATAACCAAGATACCGAAAAGCGACACCATAACAAATATGCCTACAATACCCCAAATCATTAGTTGCTTACCGTTCTTTACCGCTTCTGGATCTCCAGCCGAATATATAAACTTTGCCAACCCCCAAAAAAAGACCACCAAAGCCAAGACTATTGTAATCGCGAATATTATTTCAAGTATTTCCAAAAAAATCTGGACCACATCCGCGAAGTTATTGGGAGAGTTAACTTGCGCCCACGCAAAAGCAGGGGTCAGATAAATTGAAAGAATTATTATTTTTGATTTGATACTTTTTATCATTCTAATCACAAAGACCCGGCGTGTCAGGTGCTATCTGACAAATTGTTCCCGTAATCACTTCAACAATCGCCCATGCTCCCAAAAGAATAGTGGCACCGATAACAGTATAAGTGAATACCTTTTTTGCTTTAACAAGCTTTTCCTCGCTCCCTTGGGCTGTCACAAACAAGAACCCCGACCATATTAGAGCCATCGCCACAACAATCGCGCCTAGTGGAATGACTATTCTTGTGATTATGGCCTCTATTAAAGCAGGTATGCTGTTGAATTCAGCTCTTAGAGGATTGCAGATTTCTGTGTTTTCGTCACAGCCTGCATTATTTTTACTATCTGAGGTCGACTTATTTCCAGTATCTCCTGGATCAGTTTCAAAATCTCCTGAATCTCTTTCGTCACCACCCGAATCAGTTTCAAAACCTCCTGAATCTCTTTCGTCACCACCTGAATCAGTCTCAAAACCTCCTGAATCTCTTTCGTCACCACCTGAATCAGTCTCAGCACCACCTCCACCACCCGGACCCAAAGTCGGCAAACTTCGTTGAGCAGAAGAAACAAAAGGCAGAGCCAAAAAGAAAAAGGCAACAAACAACGGAAGCGTGTATTTTAAAATCGTTTTCATACTTTTCATATTAACAAAATATTTCAAATAAAGTTTAACTAATTAGCCTGAATAACTAATCACCCTGAAAATTTGTAAAGAAGTTTGTTAAAAACCCCTCTCTCAAAAGAACGCTGGTAATAAGCTCTACTATTAACCATGCTGCCAGTACAAAGAAAAAACCGATACCCACATTCCAAAAAATTGATTTAGCCTTCGAAATCTGACCCTCGCTACCGCCTGAGGTAACCATCAAAATACCGGCATAAGCAAACATAATCCCCGCCACAGGCACAGAAAACCATATCAACCACTGGATAACCCTATTGAGTCCCAAAATAAGATGACCAAATTCACATTCATTGTCGGGGATGCGGTTTTTGTCATCATCATCATTTCCGCAGGGAATAACAGTTCCACCAATGCCACCTTCTTCAAAAGCCTTATCTACACCAAGCGCTGACACCGAAAGAGGCGCCAAAACAGCGCTCACAGTAAAAACGAGGGCTACTGCACATATTAATAGTTGTATTTTGGAAGTAATCATCTTAATTCTCTTTCAATGACCTGATTTAAATCTTTATCAAATCTATCAATAGCCGTGTTAATTCTACTTCGTCCGCTGGTTATTGAATCAACAAGAGTCCTAAAAATTTGGTTGCTCTCATTGGTGTCAACTTGTGGCCACCCTCGAGCCCACAAAGCCGAGTTTCTAAAAATCGGACTCAGCTCATCATCGGGTGTCACCGAAAGAACATCCCTCCTGACCGGCGGAGTGTTGAATTCTTCTGTCATATTGTTTATAACATTTTTACCGGTCATCCAGTAGATAACGCTGATGGCATCATTTTTGTTGGCGGAAGACTTGGCAATCGCCCAGCCTGAAATCCTGCCATAGGTCAATGATTCACCCGCACCCCTTGATTGCGGAAATAAAGAGACATCAAAATTCAGATTGGGAGCAATTTTTTTAATAACAGACGCTTCCGAAGCATAACCGAAATAAGTCGCCAACTGGCCCCTTGTGAAATAATCTCTAGACTCAGGCAACGACCTGTTCCAAGAATAAAAAGCTTTTGTAGGATTCGAAAACTGAGTATAGAAGTTTAGGACACTATCCGTACTTAATCTGTTAGCACTATTTCCAATAGCACTACT
>CAZROQ010000057.1:0-4185 GCA_964601755.1 uncultured Candidatus Saccharibacteria bacterium | reverse complement strand
GTGATTAGAAACCCAGAACGCTAGTAGAGAGAAATATACCAAAAACAACCGTTCTCTGGAAGTGCGTCACCATCATGCGCAACTCTTAATTCAACATTCCGAAGATTAAAAAATAGCGCCCTGCGCTATTTTTTAATCTCCTTGTGTTCCATGTGTTTCCCACACTTCTTGCAGTGCTTTTTGAGATTCAACTTCTCTTCAACACTCTTTGGATTTCGAGTCGTGCAGTAGTTGATCTCTTTGCATGTAACACACTGTAATTTAACTAAAGTATCTTGGCTCATGTTTTAGGTTGTTAGATTTTTAGGACACTAGGTTACTAGGTAAGTATGAAATATAAGCGAATAGTAGACAAAAATCAAGCAAAAAAGTACTCGGCGACGCCAGGAAGGAAAAATAAAATAAAGTTAACCACAAGATATATTCCTATAATTCTATCAATCAAAACACTTTTTTTAATGATGTTTACCCAAGCAAGAAAGAAAATAATAATGGTCAGGATTAACAAAATCAAGTAGACATAGTATCCGACAATCATAGCCCCCAGAGCTGAGGTCACTATTCCTGTATAATTAACAAAACCAAAAAGAACAACCCCACAAAGTATAAATATTCGGGATACAGTATTTGGAGTGTATTTTGTTAATTTCATGAAGACAAATATTCTTTAATTGAGTCTTTAAGTATACCTATAATCCAAGAAAACTTGTCATCATCCTTTTCTAAAAGAGTAATCCGGAAACCATTTAAATCAGAATTGAAGCCACTAGATAAAGGAACAACACAAATTCCTGTCGAAGATAGGAGGTAATAAACAAACCTTTTATCCAAATTAATTTTTTGAGAAAGAAGGGGAGAAAGAAGCTTTTGAGCTTCTTTGTTCTCTACCGGCAGTGACTGTTTATCATTCAACACCCCGCCTTCAAAAACAATCGTCATATAAAAGGCGCCGTAGGCCTTGTTGACCAAAACACCCTCGACATCTGAAAGTTTTTCGTAAATTTCTTCCGACCTCTTTTCATACATAGCGTTTCTTTCTGCCAAGTAAGGAAAGTATCTCTCATCACTCATGACTTCCGGAATAACCGCCTGTGGTAGCGTAGTCGAGCAAACTTCAAGCATCTTGGCATCAACAAGTGACCGGCAGTACCTATCAAAAACTTCGTCTTTGTCACGGTTATAAAACTCGATCCAACCGCACCGCGCACCAGGCCACGGAAATTCCTTTGAAACACCTCGCATAGCAATACCCGGAACATCACCAATTACGGAAGCGAGCTTTTTGTGCTCGGAACCTCCATAAAAAATGTTCGAATATATCTCATCTGAAATTATGAAAAGGTTATACCTCCGAGCAATATCAACAATAGAAGCAATTACTTCCTGCGGGTAAACCATACCTGTTGGGTTGTCCGGATTAACAATCAAAATACCGACAACATGCGGATTGTACTTAACTTTGTTTTCTAAATCCTCCAGATCAGGATACCAATTATTTTTGGGATTAAGTTTGTATGAAATGTGCCTACTGCCTGCGTGCGCTCCCTCGGCAGATGAGTGTGTAGGGTAAGCAGGGTTTGGCCCGACAACACGAACACTTGGATTCAGAAGTTCATATATTTTTGAGATGGCATCTCCAAGCCCGTTGAAAAATAAAATGTCGTTTGGGGTTATCTGAATACCGCCTTCGATATTTCTTTCATGAGCAATATACTCTCGAGTTTTCTCGAGACCCATTGTTGGTGAGTAACCAAATGTTCCATTGTTTTTTTGAATTTCAGCAACAATTATATCTTTTATCCACTCAGGAACTTTTTCGCCCTTGGCAATTGGATCGCCAATATTTTCCCAAGAAATTTCAACACCGGCTTTTTCAAGCTTTTTAGCAAAATCAACAATCCCACGAATTTCGTAGATCAATTCATCAGCCCCCGGGTGAACTATGTTTTCTCGCATCATACAGGTAGTTTCTCATATATGCTCGAAAACTGAAATATTTGACGAAATTCAATATTATAAGTTATCCACAGTTTGACATATTTTTTTTGACAATATGTCGTTCTGTAAGGTATAATGTTATCAGATAGCAAATAGATTGATCGTTTCATTTTCGGCACCACCGCTCGGCTTTCACGCACCTCGAGACTAAAAAATCGAAGGCTTCTCGAGCAGGACCCGAAAACCAGACGATCATCTCCCCCCGTTGCACCAAGCAACGGGGGTCTTTTATTTAACCACCCTCTTAATTAAGGGGTTGATTCTGGTAATCATCTCGTAATTGATAGTGTTTGCAAGATCTGCCAAAATGTCTGCACTTGTTTCTTCTTTGGGGGCACCTCCAAGAAGCACGATCTCATCCCCCACCTTGGGATTTTTTACCTTAGAAAGATCAACAACAATCATATCCATACTGACTCTTCCTAAAACTTTTGCGAGTTTCCCATTCACAGATACATTGGCAATACTGGAAAGGTCTCTT
The DNA here is from genome assembly GCA_964601755.1 of uncultured Candidatus Saccharibacteria bacterium. Classification (GTDB taxonomy): domain Bacteria; phylum Patescibacteriota; class Minisyncoccia; order Phycocordibacterales; family CAZROQ01; genus CAZROQ01. Next base: position 1,706 of record CAZROQ010000057.1, on the reverse strand, counting down.
TGGTAGCCGTGCCAGTAGCCGACGGGCACAATGCCAATTTTAGTTTTCTTTTTTACCCGTTCGGTAAATCCATAACCCACTCCCCTGCCTTTTTCAATTACCTTGACCTCACTTAAAATAGACTTCCAAGACAAAACGGGCTTAATATCAATAAAATTTTTAGCATAGCTCTGTGTTTCTTTTGAAGGCCAAAGGCCATAAATACCAATACCACAACGAACCATATCAAAGTGGGTCTCGGGAAAAATAATTGTCGCCGATGTCGCTGCCGCGTGAACAATCGGATCAAAACCAGCACCTTTAACTTTCAAAACTGCTTCATCAAATATTTTTATTTGTTTATATGTATTGTCGGGAAAGGCCGGATTTTTAGCGTCCGCAAAATGAGTATACAGGCCCTCAAAAATTATTGATTTTGATTTTTTGAAAATAGATATAACCTCTTTTATATCGCCTAAAAAGAAACCCTGCCTGCTCATTCCCGAATCAATCTTAATATGAACCTTGAGTTTCTTCGGAACCTTTAAATTAGACGCAACTTGTAAACTCTCAAATGTTGAGATCGTCAAAGAAATATCATTTTGTGATGCTTTTTTAAAAAGAGATGGAACCGTATACCCAAGAACCAAAATAGGAACCTTTACCCCCTTCTCTCGCAAACGAATAGCCTCGATTAGAGAATCAACTCCCAGCCAATCGGCACCCGCCTTTAGAGCTTCCGGAGAAAAATCATAAATTCCATGACCATAGGCATTTGATTTGACTACAGCGCAAAGACGGCACGGTTTTCTAATAAGTGATCTGAAGACTCTGACATTGTGTTTAATCGCCTGCTTATCGATTTCTACCCATGTTCTGAGATCTTCTTTGTTAAGCTCTGATTTCATAGATATTCATAGTAACGCCCAAAATGTGGTCAAGCAAGAAAAAAGCCCGTCACTTTCGTGGCGGGCATGATAGAAAACTTAGCGTTGTTCGAGTGTCAGATTGCAGATGCTGGCGACAATTTCATTACCCTGATAAACCTCGATTTTGGGAACGATAATTTTGAGCTTGGCTGATTCATCCTCAGATTTTTGAGGAATTTCCTCAAAGTCGAATCCCTTAACGGGGACCCTAACCTGCAACTGCCATCCTTCCTTGGTGTCTGAATAAATCTTCACAGGTCCAAAACCGGTTTCAGTCCAATCGAGGCCACGGGTCTTTCTTCGCTCAGAAGCAAGAGTGATGATGAACTGGACACATAGCTCCAAGATGAGTCCCGCAGGCATCATGGCTTCTCCACCGGAGATTCGGGTGCGACAGAATTCGGGGTGAACAACACAAATCCCCTCGTAATACTCTTCGCCTTCATCGGGCCGATGGAAATCAACCCTTTGCAACATTGTCGGGCTTCTACCCAAAAGTGCGACCAACGGCTCTTTGACAACTGTTTTTCTTCTCCTACGAAGAGAAGGTAGCCAATCAGGTGCGGACATAGGAAACCTTCCTTTCAATAGGTTTGTGATTCTTATATATTAATAACACAAAAACATATAATAATCAACAATCGAGTTTGAAGAGCGTTGAAATTATGTTAGAATTCCTTTTTGAAATGCGTCGGTGGCAGAGCGGTCAAATGCAATGGACTGTAAATCCATCGCCCTTGTGGCTACGGGGGTTCGAATCCCTCCCGGCGCACCAGAATTTTACTCGTTGGCTTTTGA
>CAZROQ010000056.1:0-4260 GCA_964601755.1 uncultured Candidatus Saccharibacteria bacterium | reverse complement strand
AGAACCTCCGAGGTTCTACAGAATAGTGGTGCAGGATGTATCTGGGGTTAGTCAAGTATTGCTTTCTCGGTTTAGATGATTGATAGCGTTTAAATCGTGAGGTAATATAAATATACGATGGATGATTTAAATCAAACACAAATAATTCTACTTGCAATACTTGTTAGCTTCGTAACTTCAATAGGTACTGGAATAATCACAGTATCTCTGCTCGATGAGGCTCCTCCTCAGTTTACTCAGACAATAAATAAAGTGGTTGAAAGAACCATAGAGAGAGTCTCGGTGCCTGAAGAAGAAAGGGAAGGGGGGAGTCAGGAAGTAATCAGAGAAACAATTGTTGTTAAAGAGGAGGATCAGGTTGTAGATGTTATTGACTCTAACAGATCTTCCATGGTGCGTTTGGCTTTGAGTTCTGCTGAACAATCTGAAGAGCCGGAAATTTTAGGTCTTGGTGTGATTGTTAATTCATCCGGAGCTATTGTTGTTGACGGGAGTCTTGTTTCTCAGACGGGTAAGTATTTGGCCATAACTGAAGATGACAACCGTTTTGAAGTTGAAACTGTTCGTGACCCCGATGACACGGTTGCCGTTTTGAAGCCATTGGACTCGAATAACATAGATTTGCCTTTCTCAAAACTTTCTTCCATAGAGGTTAAGCTCGGTCAAACCGTCGTTGCTCTGGGGGGATTAAAGTCTCTTTCTGTTGATGTTGGTATAGTGACAGATTTAATTTCCAAACCTAAAGAACAAGCAACAACAACAGATCAAACGGTTTCTCCGGATTTTTCATCGGTTGGTACCGTGGTTACAGACGCAGTTTTGTCTGGGGCTGATACCGAAAAAGTGTTTTTGAATTTATCGGGCGAGGTTGTCGGCATTCACCTTTCCGGTCAAAATCCGGGGGTATTTATCCCGAGTTCAGTTATAAAAAAAGCTTTATCGGAAGTCACAGCTTTTGAGGTTGAAAAAGAGAAAAGTGAAGTGGAATCGACCTCTTGACCTTGAAAATTCTTTAAGATAAGCTAAAATTATTAATGCAATTAATTTTCATTTAGAATATTATTAAAATACTTCCTCTGTCATGCCTCCATTTGGTAATTTCACCACAAAAGCAAAAGAAGCCATCAAAAGAGCCCACGAGCTTGCTATTGAACGCGGTCAAAATCATGTTAATCCAACACACTTGCTTACCGCTTTGGTTTTGCAAGACGAATCAATGGTAACCGCAATTCTGGACAAGCTTGAAGTTGATACCGTATTTTTAACCGATTCGCTTTTGGAGTCTTTAGAATCCGGAGATAGTGGTTCTGTTAATGTTTCTTCTCCCTCTTACCAAATATATCTGACTCCGGAGTTGGCTCATATAATAGAAAATTCAGGCAGAATTGCCGGTAATCTTGAGGATGACCGTGTTTCCACGGAACATCTTTTTTTGGCTATAACAGAAAACAAAGGACCTGCCAGAGAAACCTTGGCTCGTTTTCAAGTAAACAAAGAAAATGTGATGCGAGTTCTTGAAGAACTTAAAAGAGACAATGTTACTGATGTAACTCGACCAAAGAAAAATAAAAACTTACTCAAATATACGAGAAGTCTTACCAAACTTGCTTCTGAAAACAAACTTGATCCGGTAATTGGTCGAGATATGGAGATCGGTCGTCTGATCCAGATTCTTTCTCGAAGAACCAAAAACAATCCAATGCTTATCGGAGAAGCCGGTGTTGGTAAAACAGCCATTGCGGAAGGTCTTGCTCTGAAGATGGCGTCAGGTGATGTACCAGAGTCCCTTAAAGACAAAGAGCTTGTGTCTCTTGATCTGGGTCTTTTGATTGCCGGTACGAAATATCGTGGAGAGTTCGAGGAGCGATTGAAAAACATTATTAAAGAAATCGAAAGGGCGGAAGGGAAAATAATTTTATTTATTGACGAGATCCACACGATTGTCGGCGCCGGTTCCGCAGAAGGTGCTATGGATGCTTCAAATATGTTGAAACCGCCTTTGGCACGCGGTGAACTTCGAGCTATAGGTGCCACAACACTCAAGGAGTATCAGAGACACATTGAAAAAGATCCCGCACTAACAAGGCGTTTTCAGCCGATTCATGTTGCCGAGCCTTCCATAGAAGACGCCACCACAATACTGCGGGGCTTAAAAGAAAGATACGAACTCTATCACGGTGTTCATGTCACAGATGAGGCGATTCAAGCATCTGTTAATCTTTCTTCTCGCTATATTACCGACAGGTTTTTGCCGGATAAAGCAGTTGACCTTATCGACGAAGCTTCCAGTTTTCTAAAAATTTCTTTGGAGAATATGCCACCTGTTCTTGAAAAAACTCATCAAGAAATAATGAAACTTGAAATAGAAAAAGAGGCACTCAAGAAAGAATCTGAGGGAAAATCAAGACAGTCAACAAAGGCCAAGAAAAGAATTGAAGACATCAACATAGATATTGCTGACCTGAAAGAAAAAACATCAGAACTGGAGCTTAAGTGGAAAAATGAGAAAGAAATCGTTGCAGAAATAAAGCAGATCAAGGAAGATCTTGAGAAATTTAGATTGGAGGCAGAAGGGGCAGAGGCGCAGGCAGACTTGGCTACTGCTGCCGAAATTCGGTATGGACAGATTCCACAACTAGAAAAAGAACTTAAAGGTAAGACGAAACGGTTGAAAGAACTTCAAAGATCGCGCAGGATTCTAAAGGAAGAGGTTACAGAAGCAGACATTGCTGATGTGGTTTCTCGTTGGACAGGTATTCCCGTTTCCAGAATGCTTGAGGAAGAGGCAGAAAAATTGAGTCGAATAGAAGACAAATTGAAAGAACGAGTGGTTGGCCAAGAAGAGGCAGTAAAGAAAATATCTGACACGATAAAGAGATCAAGGGCGGGGCTTGCTGACCCAAACAGACCAATTGGTTCATTTCTTTTTCTTGGTCCAACCGGTGTTGGAAAGACAGAGCTCACAAAAGCACTGGCTGAGTTTATGTTTGACAATGAAAATGCCTTAATTCGATATGACATGTCTGAGTTTATGGAAAAGCACGCCGTTTCTAAAATCATCGGCGCTCCTCCGGGGTATGTTGGTCACGAAGAAGGCGGTGGCTTGACCGAAACGGTTCGACACAGACCGTACTCGGTAATTCTTTTTGATGAGATAGAAAAGGCGCATCCGGAAGTGTTTAATATTTTACTGCAAGTTCTTGATAACGGCCGTTTGACTGACGCCAAAGGCAGAACTGTCAATTTCAAAAACACCATCATTATTATGACTTCAAATATCGGCGCCAAACACATTGATACTATGCAGAAGATGGGCTTTGGTTCCGGAGATGAAAAAGAAGAGTACGAGGAGGTTAAGGAAAAGGTGCAGGAAAGTCTCAAAGATTTTTTCCAGCCGGAATTTATCAACCGACTTGATGACATAATCATTTTTGATGTTCTTTCCAAGAAAGCAATTGAAGAGATTGTTAAGATTCAAGTTGGCGTGGTACGCGAACGGCTTGAGCAGAAAGAGATTAAGCTTTACATTTCTGATCCGGTTATCAAGTATTTATCTAAAGAAGGTTATAATCCGCAGTATGGTGCTCGACCACTGAAGAGGTTGATTCAAAACAAAATAATGACCCCAGTGGCTCAAATGATTGTTTCTCGCGGAATTATGAAAGGAGGCTCTGTTTCTGTTGGTATGAAGCAAAACAATGAGCTCACCTATCAAATCAAGAAGGGTAGAAGGGGTAGTCTGATGAAAGAAAGTGAAGCTGTGAAGACGGGGTAGTTTAACAACACTCCGCCTGCTACAAAATAAAAGTCGCCGACTCTTTCAGAGCCGGCTTCTTTATTTTGTGCGCCGGGAGGGATTCGGCGCCAGCTCACCTCGATATTTTGGTACGCTCCGCTTCCAAAATATCGGGTGGCTCCTGCCCCGGCTCGGCGACAAGCCTCCTCCGCTTCGCTCCGGATCTTGTATACCGCCTCCGCCGTTCGAATCCCTCCGCCTGCTACAAAATAAAAGAGCCGGGAGGGATTCGGTCACAAATAATTTTCTTGACAGAAAATTTTCGCGACCCCGGCTCGCGGTCTTTGCCTTGTCCTTCGTAAACTCAGGACAAACAAAGACATCGCTCCGCCTTTCGAATCCCTCACATCCGGCACGCAGGTGCCGGACTCCGACGCACAAAAAAACGGCTTTCGCCGTTATTTTGTGCGCCGGGAGGGATTCGGTCACAAATAATTTTCTTGACAGAAAATTTTCGCGACCCC
>CAZROQ010000055.1:0-4311 GCA_964601755.1 uncultured Candidatus Saccharibacteria bacterium | reverse complement strand
GGCGACCTCTCGCGTGACAGGCGAGCGTTCTAACCAAGCTGAACTACGGCCGCAAAATCGTTTTTGTTGCAACTATAACTTCGAGTTGCAAGCAAGTGTGAGTATTATACTCAAAATTACAAATCTGAAAAGGTCAGGTGCCGACGACAGGATTTGAACCTGTGACCTAGCGCTTATGATGCGCCCGCTCTAACCAACTGAGCTACGTCGGCAATTAAAAATAAATGTGTGCTGATATCATTATTTAAGCACGCGTTTTTGGAAAAATTACTCTACCACGAAAAATGTGTAGATTAAGCTACCATACCAAAAAATTTTATTCCTTGCATTATAATTTTTGGCGCCTATAATGCCTCTTAAGCCCGGGGTGGAGTAATGGTAACTCGGGAGGCTCAATAATGGGCTCGCTTGTTGGAAACTTCGAGTGGATATCTGTCAAATTCGGTGAAACCTTTAAAATGGTAATACCGAGCCAAGGTCGCTTTCAGTGACAAGGTGTAGAGACTAGATGGCAGACGCCTACGGATACAACAGTGTCTAAGGTGAAGGTATAGTCCAGACTACAAATTCGTTTATCGAAGCAGTGAAAGCTGTAGTGGTACGCATAACCTCCAGATTCTGGTTCAAATCCAGACCCCGGAACATATATGTAAAAAGTCGCCACGAGAGTGGTGGCTTTTTGTGTGCGACTGGGTGACCGGACTTGAATCAAACTAACAAGGACCGCGCTCTCACAGAATAATAGGGTATGTTTGAAAACATCCACAAGGTATAATACTATTCCACAAGCACCTGCCAAGATAGCTCAGTCGGCAGAGCGCACCCATGGTAAGGGTGAGGTCCCGGGTTCGAATCCCGGTCTTGGCTCCAGTTTTGCCACCGTAGCTCAGTCGGCAGAGCGACGCACTCGTAACGCGTAGGTCCGCGGTTCGATTCCGCGCGGTGGCTCATGGATAAAAAAGAAAAACAAAACAGAATTAAAGAGATTGAGACAGCAATGGCGGATGTTAATTTTTGGAGTGACAAAGAAGTCGCCCAAAGACTGACAAAAGAGTTGAACGATTTGAAATCTGAGCTGTCAAAATCACAAGAAGATGGAGCGGATCTTGACTCGCGAGATGCGGTGATGACCCTTTTTGCCGGCGCCGGTGGTGCTGATGCTGAAGACTTTGCCCGGATTCTTTTGGAGATGTATCAAAAGTATACTGAAAACTCCGGCTGGTCCTACACCCTTGTTCATAAAAATGAAAACGATCACGGAGGATTTAGAAATATAACTATTGAAATTCGAGGTAAAAATGTTTACGGAACTCTTAAAAACGAGTCGGGAGTTCATCGTCTTGTCAGAATCTCCCCGTTTAATGCCAACAAAAAACGGCACACCTCGTTTGCTATGGTGGAAGTCATTCCAAAGTTTAAAAAAATAGAAGAAGTGGAAATACCAATGTCTGAAGTTCTACTCGAATATTCAAAATCAAGCGGTCCGGGTGGCCAGAATGTGAATAAGCGAGAGACGGCTGTCAGGGCAGTGCACACACCGACCGGGGTGGCTGTTTCTGTTGACTCTGAAAGGAGTCAGGCTCAAAACAAAGAACAGGCCATGACTCTTTTGGCCGGTAAAATACACAAAATGCTTGAAGAAAAAAGGATTGAAAAAGTTGAAGGAATGTATGTCAGCAAAGGACAAGAAAATGAATGGGGATCGCAGATTAGGTCTTATGTTATGCACCCGTATCAAATGGTTAAAGACCATCGCACTGGAGTGGAAAAGAGAGATATCGAAGATGTTTTAGAGGGTGGACTTGATGATTTTGTTGAAGCGGAGAAGGAAATCTAGTTTCAGATTTGTGTGGGTAGCGTTTTCGCTATAGAATAGTATGTGTCGTTGATTTTTTTTGAATACAAATGATCTATTTTGAAGATGTATCAAAGGTTTACCCGGATAGCTCGGTTGCCCTCGAGGGAATAACTTTTTCTGTTGATCCAGAAGAGTTTTTATCTATTGTCGGCCATTCAGGTGCCGGAAAAACAACTTTGGTTAAAATGCTTTTGGCGGAAGAAAAGCCCACTTCCGGTAATGTTTTTTTTGAGTCGCAAAAGATTCATAATCTTAAAAAGGATGAAGTCAATGAAATCAGACGACGAATCGGAGTTGTTTTTCAGGATTTTCGCCTTATTCCCCATAAAAATGTTTTTGAAAATATTTCTTTTGCTATGGAAGTTTCCGGTCGAAGTGATGAAGAAATCGAGAGCGATGTGCCTCATGTTCTTGATTTGGTTGATTTGGGTAAAAAGATTTGGAGCTTCCCCAATGAACTTTCTGGTGGTGAAAAGCAGAGGGTGGCAATCGCTCGTGCTATTGTTAATCAACCCGATATAGTTATTGCAGATGAGCCGACGGGAAACCTTGATCCGGAGAATACCTACGACATTATCCAGATACTCAAAAAGATTAATGATCTGGGAACGATGGTTATTCTAACAACACACAACAAAGGAGTTATCGATTCATTGGGCAAGAGAGTTATTACAATGGATGGCGGTAGAATAATAAAAGATGATCAACATGGAAATTATGCTATATAAAATATGTTTGTAACCAACACAAAGAGGATAATCAAATCAGGTTTCTTTAATTTTTGGAGGAATGGGTATGTTTCTTTGGCATCTGTTTTGGTTATGGTTATTTCTCTATTTGTGATGGGGTCTGTTTTGTTCGCAGACAAAATTCTTGATAACACGCTTCAGGAGTTACGACAAAAAGTTGATGTTAATGTTTTTTTTGTACCATCCGCAGCTGAAGAGGACGCTCTTTCTCTAAAAAGATCATTAGAAAAATTACCCGAGGTTGAGAGTGTTGAGTATCAATCAAGCCAAGAGGTGCTTGAAGACTTTAAAGAGCGCCATGATGCAGGGACAATTTCGGCCCTCGAAGAATTAGAAGACAACCCGCTCGGAGCACAACTAAACATTACCGCCAAAGATCCCTCGCAGTATGCCGGAGTAGCCACCTTTTTGGAAAGCCAAAATCTTTCTTCTTCGGGTGAGCCGATAATTGATCACATAAACTATCATCAAAACAAAGAGGCCATAGAAAAACTGTCCCGAATCATTGATTCTGCCGATGGCCTTAGTATTGTTTTGGGTTTGGTGCTTGTAGGTATATCTGTTTTGATATCGTTTAATACCATCCGTTTGGCAATATACATATCTCGCGACGAGATAGGTGTTATGAGGCTTGTTGGAGCCAGTAGGTCTTATATCAGAGGGCCCTTTGTTATCACCGGTATTATGTATGGTTTGGTGGCGGGGATTATTACTTTGGCTTTATTTTACCCGGTAACTTTTTGGCTGGGAGACGCTTCAGGCAGATTTCTTATAGGTTTTAATATGTTTAATTACTATATTAGTAACTTCGGTCAGTTTGCCGTCTTCATTTTGGGCTTGGGTATTGTTATCGGCGCTTTGTCCAGTTATCTGGCTGTCAGGAAGTATCTGAAACTCTAAATTATGTCCAAAGGAAAACCCCCAAAATTTATCTTCATCGTCGGCGGTGTTATGTCCGGTGTTGGTAAAGGGGTCGCTTCTTCTTCGATTGGAACAATTCTTCAGGCGCGCGGTTTTACGGTCACTGCGCTTAAAATCGATCCATATATCAATGTTGACGCGGGAACAATGAACCCCACCGAGCACGGTGAGGTTTTTGTATTAGACGATGGCGATGAGACCGATCAAGATATGGGTAACTATGAAAGATTTTTGGGGGTTGATTTGGGTAGGCGAAACTACATGACAACCGGCCGTGTCTATCAAACAGTCATAGAGCGTGAACGCAATCTTGGGTATAAGGGCCGGAATGTCGAAGTTGTTCCGGATATTCCCAATGAAGTGATCAGAAGAATAAAAAAGGCCACCAAGGAGGTCAATGCAGATGTGACCATTATTGAGGTCGGTGGAACAATCGGCGAGTATCAAAGTGTTCTCTTTTATGAAGCCGGGCGTATGATGAAAACTGAAAATCCGGACGATGTTATGTTTGTGATGATTTCATATTTGCCTATTCCTTCTAAAATAGGGGAGATGAAAACCAAGCCGACACAGTATGCGGCGCGCACTTTAAATAGTGTTGGAGTTCAGGCAGATGTTATTATTGCTCGATCAGAATTGCCACTTGACGCAAAAAGAAAAGACAAAATTGCCACATTTTGCAATGTTAAAAAAGATCATGTTATTTCAGCACCGGACATAGAATCTATTTATGAGGTGCCGGTTAATTTTGAAAGAGACAGCCTTGGACAAATAATTTCTAAC
>CAZROQ010000054.1:0-4523 GCA_964601755.1 uncultured Candidatus Saccharibacteria bacterium | reverse complement strand
CCGGATCCTTCTGTCATAATTCCGGTAATTCTTTCAATTATTCCGTGGGTAATTCTTTTAACCCCGTTTAAGATGTCGGTAAAACGACTCGGGTAAGAAAAAACCCGTCAGCCCGGACTCGCGTTACGCGAGTCTGTGTGCCGGCGGGATAGGTGGGGACTAGTTTAGATTTAGACCCCGAAAATTTGTTCAATCTCTTTCTGGGTCAGTTTGTGATTGCTGACATTTGAATCAAGGAGCTTGTGTTCGCACTTCGGGCACTCCTGGGGTCCCTCAACCCAGACTTCTCCGGTGTCTAGGTCTTCAATGAGGCGAATAGTCAGGGGGCACTTGCAATTGTTGCATTGACCTGGGAACTCCTTGAAATTTGGTCGTGGTACTCCAGAGATCATAATCGCCACATTGTTGTTAGTGGCTTTCTGGACTTCCGAACTTGGAACCCGTCGTCGACCAATGAGAACTCTCATCAAAGGCTCCTTTCTGTTTGTGTTGTCTAGGGTTAGATTACTTCTTTTTGTTTGTTGGGTCAATTAAAAAATTGACTATTATTTTTTTACTAGTATAGTTTTGGTAGAAAAACAAAGCCCACTACAAAGGAGCTGATACCATGGCAAAGTCAGATATTTTGGAAACTCAGGATGGAGTGGATGACTCAGAAGAGATTTTTAAAATTCTGGTTGTTGACGATGATGTGAATTTCAGTTTGACTATCTGGGAAGTTTTTAAAAAACGCAACCCGGATATTAAGGTTGATTTTGTCTCGAATGGTAATACTGCGATCAAATTGTGGGGAAAACGCCGTCATCAGGTTGTCATTCTTGACATGATGCTTCCAGGGCGGAGCGGATTCTTGGTTCTCGAGGGTATTCGAACGGAATGCAAAGAAACTCATGTCATTATGATTACGGCCAACAAAGGTGTTCGCCACGAGCGGTACGCATGGGACTTGTCGGTAGATGAGTATCTTCAGAAGTCATGGGATCTGCCTCAATCACGGTGGATCGACTGGCTGTGTCACAAGGTCGAGAGGGTTATGCGGGAGAAGTTTGGGATTCTTTGAAAGTTGCTTTTGCTCGCTCTTTCTTTCAAGCTCGGTGTAACTCACCGAGCTTTTTCGTATCAGCAGACTTCCGGCAAGAAGGTACTTTTGATATCTATAGATAGACGCAAAGAAGATACTTATAAGTTATATCCGCCTTTTAAAAAGTTTTTAAAATTAGCGCGGACACACAGCCCATAAGCCGAGGCCCTGCGATCGGGCAGTATTTTCTGTTTTTGCAAATTCCTCATTCTTTTCAATCTCAAACCAGCTTAAGTGGCGGGTGGCCCCTTCTTCTATTAATTTCTGATTTACCAGTGTGTCGTTTTCCAGATAAATATATCTCAGTAATCGGCCGTATTCATCAGTATCTTTATTAAGGGGGTCGGGCTCTAGTCTAACAGTTTTAGCTAAGACCATTTTTTCCAAAGCTTTCTTTGATTCTTCTGCATAGCATTCTCGTTTTGTGTTGCGATCATTGTCATCAAACTCAAGCTCGGGGGCATCGACCCCAAGAAGACGAACTGAGTCTCCACTGCGAACTTTGTTATCGTCAAAAACTACTAGAACAGTATCGCCGTCAATAACAGAGATAACCTCGGCTTCTGTGAATTGTTCGGCAACTATCGGGGCTTCCGGTGCGTACGCTTTTTGGCTTACGAAAAATATCAAAACAAAAACCAGCAAACCGATTAAGCTAAAAATTTTTTTCTTGGACATACATCTATGATAACAAAAAACCGCCCAGCTATCGCGAGATAACTAGGCGGGGAGAGGGGTGTGTCAATTTTCATATACCGAAAGAACTATATTAAATGATACTATGAAAAACTTAATTTGTACACCTTTTAAATATGTTACAATAATAAATACAAAATTGTTCTTTCATTAATACCTTTATTTAATTTAAAAAATATGAAGAAATTTATCATCGCACTCATAGTTTTAATCATAGCCCTTCTTGCCTTTGGTTGGTGGCAGGGTTGGTTTGGTGGCGGGGAAGAATATACAAACGAATCTGAACCAGCCGAGCAAGAGTCTTCTGCCGGCCAAACAGATCTGGATACTGACGCCAGTGGGGAAGGTGCCTCAGAAGAAGATCCTGCTCGTCGGGTTATCGGTCAATCCGTGGAGGTTCGTGATATTGAAGCACGCCACTTTGGAAACGGAGAAAAAGAAGTTGTCTTTATTGGGGGAATTCATGGGGGGTACGAGTGGAACACTGTTCTTGTTGCTCGAGAACTCGTGAATTATCTAGAAAGCAACCCAGACGCCGTGCCTGAAGATGTGAAGGTTACTGTTATCCCACTCGTTAATCCAGATGGACTCGAAGAGGTCGTCGGCACTGTTGGAGATTTTGGCAAAGCCGATGTGCCATCGGATCAGAGCTTAACTGTTTCCGGCAGATTTAACTCAAATAATATCGATCTCAATAGAAACTTTGACTGCAATTGGCAGTCAACGGGTGTTTGGCAAGACAAAGAGGTTGATGCCGGAACCGAGGCCTTTTCTGAACCCGAAAGTCGGGCTGTTCGAGATTATATAAAATCGAACAATCCGGAGGCAGTGGTTGTTTGGTACAGTGCCGCCGATGGTGTCTTTGCTTCAAGCTGTGACGGAACCGTGACACCTGAAACTCTCGAGCTTACCAATGTCTATGCCGATGCATCGGGATACCCCGCATATGAATCGTATGACTTCTATGAAATCACCGGAGACGCGGTCAACTGGATGGCTAAAGAGGGAATCTCGGCGATAAGTGTTCTTCTTTCTGCTCATGATGTTATCGAGTGGGACAAAAACAAGGCCGGAATCGAAGCACTGCTTGAGCATATTAGCGAGTAAGTATTAAAAACAGATGTATCCCAAAAATAAAATAATAGCGGTGGTTTTGGTGTTGCTTGCCCTGATTGGTTTGGCGGTTTGGTTTTTTGTTATCAGAGACTCGAAAGAACCGGTGGCCCAGATAGAGCCGGAAGTTGAAAAAGAAGTCGAGTATCCGATTGTTGAGGGCATAGGGTCTTCTGTGTTACAGAGAGATATAAAAAGTTACACCTGGGGTGATGGAGAAAAACACCTTGTTTTTGTGGGAGGAATTCACGGCGGATATGAATGGAACAGCGTTGTTTTGGCTTACGAATTTATTGACTGGCTGAATGAAAATATGTTGGAAGTTCCCGCAAACATCAAGATAACTGTTATACCTTCCGCTAATCCTGACGGCCTCGCTAAAGTTGTTGATAAAACCGGCAAGATAACTGTCTCTGATATACCGGCTGAAGTGGATACTGTACCCGGCAGGTTTAATGCCAACGGTGTCGACCTTAATCGAAACTTTGATTGTAAGTGGCAACCGGAAAGCACTTGGCGAGGAAATGTGGTTAGTGCCGGTACCGAAGCGTTTTCTGAACCAGAAGCTCAAGCGATTCGTGATTTTGCTTTAAAAGAGAGACCCGATGCTTTTGTCTTTTGGCACAGCAGTGCCAATAATGTCTATGCTTCTGAATGTCACAACGGAGTTTTGCCGGAAACAATTCAGATAATGAATGCCTATGCAAACTCAGCCAGCTACGGAGCTGTCGAGTCTTTTGATGCCTACGAAGTTACCGGAGACGCAGAAGGCTGGCTTGCCTCGATTGGGATTCCGGCCATCACTGTTGAGCTTGAAACACACGAAACTGTCGAGTGGGAAAGAAACTTGGCTGGTGTCAAAGCACTCTTAAAACATTATCGCTAGGTGATTGCCTTCGTTGACTAACCTCACATACATCCTGCACCACTATTCTGTAGAACCTCGGAGGTTCTACACCATAACATCTAAGCCCGAGCCTTAGGTATTTAAAACCGCTAAAACCGCTAAAAATAGCCCTTCTAAACACTAAAGACTGCAGTGTTTAGTGTTTAGGAGGGGGAGAAAAAGGGGATTACGAATTAGGAATTAAGAATTACGAATTAGGAATTACGAATCAAGAATTACGAATTAAGAATTACGAATCGAGAATTAGGAATTACGAATCGAGAATTACGAATTAAGAATCATTGGAGTTTGCTTGTCCCGAGCGTAGTCGAGGGAAAAAAGTTGTAGCATCCGCAGTGCCACAGGCTATGTTGGGAAATTATCAAGAGAGTCGAGAATGGGTGGGGTTATTCACTTCGTTGACTTTTAGTTTGATTTTGTCATAATGCATTTGGAAACAAACTTTTTCACAAAATAGGAGCAAGGTCATGAATGCTTATGCGGATGCAAGGTCCGCATTTGCGGACATGCTTAACCATGAGATTCTCACGGAAGAAGAAATTCGAGATTTGATTCGCAGAGCTCAAGATGGTGACCGAGACGCCAGAGACGAGGTTGTGCGTCATAATGTCAGGTTTGCTTGGTCTTTTGCTGTTAATTATGCTCCAAATGATGAGCATATACCGGATTTGATGCAAGAAGCAATCTCGGTTTTGTTTAGGTGTATTCCAACCTTCGACTTGACTG
>CAZROQ010000053.1:0-4537 GCA_964601755.1 uncultured Candidatus Saccharibacteria bacterium | reverse complement strand
GTGATTTTTTAATTGAAACATTGGAACTTGAAAATTCAATGAAAATTGAAAATTGTAAATTGAAAATTGAAAATCGCTTGTCCCGAGCGTGTCGAGGGAAAAAGTTGTAGCATCCGCAGTGCCACAAGCTATGTTGGGAGATCGCCGAGGAAGTCGAGAGGTGGGCGGGGTTGTTCAACCGCTTGCTTTTTTGTGTGTTTGGGTGATAAACTTTAGACAGTTTCTTAGAAACCGCCCGGTCTGACAGGAGAGATGCGGAGTCTTTACTCCCTCTCTCTAATGCTGGTTGGCAAGTTAAGCGCAACTTTTTTCAATGGGATAAAAAGTTGGCACTCCAACTAGGTTTAGGGTAGCCATTCCCTTTGTCAGACAAACCCCCTCCCACCGCTGACCCTTTTCGCCACTTGGGTCAGCGGTTTTCTTCTTTGATTAGTTCAAAACGAAGCTGTTTCTGTTCCAAATCGGCATTTTTTAGGATAACCTTAACTTCGTCTCCGAGCTGGTAGGCGGTTTTTGTTTTTTGCCCAATCAACCTGTAATTTTTTTCATCAAACTCAAAAAACTCATCTCCAATTTCAGAAATGTGAATAAGACCTTCCGCTTTCGTCTTTTTCTCTTCTACATACATACCGAAGTCTTTAATTCCTGAAATGGTTCCTTCAAAGGTCTCGCCCAAGTGTTCGGACATATACTCGACTTGTTTGTATTTTATAGACTCCCTCTCAGCCTCGGATGCCCGAACTTCTTTTTCGCTACTGTCAGATGCTATTGCGCGGTAATCGGCTTCTTTCGTGGATATCGGCTTTTTTTCAAGAAATCTGCCCAACATTCGGTGAACCAAAAGATCGGGGTATCTTCTGATTGGTGATGTGAAGTGCGTGTAATACTCAAAAGACAAACCGAAATGCCCAATGTTTTTTGTTGAGTAGATTGCTTTAGACATTGACCTGATTGCCGCGGTTTTTACAAGCGATTCTTCGGGTGTTCCTTCTATTTGGCGGAGTACCATATTGATATCTTTTGAGCTTACCTTACCAAGAAGTTTTTTTGCTTGGTCGTAGCCGAGCGCTCGCAGAAACATTGAAAGTCCTTCAAGTTTTTCTGGGTCTGGCTCATCGTGAATTCGGTAAATGAAAGATTTTACCGGATCTCGGTTTTCGGCACTTGGTCCGTTTGTTTCTTTAAACATCTTCTCGGCAACCTTTCGGTTTGCCAGAAGCATAAACTCCTCGACAAGTTTGTGGGTTTCCAGCCGTTCCTTTATTTTTATGGATATCGGCTTGCCTTCTTTGTCCAGTTCAAACTCGACTTCATCAGTTTCAAAGTCGATGGCTCCTTCTTTAAACTTTTCTTCTCGAAGCTTTTTAGCCAAGTTGTTGAGCGCCTCAAGCTCTTCAAAGTGATTTCCCGTTTTTTTGTTCAGAATCTCTTGGGCATCTTCATAGCTAAATCTTTTATCAGACCTAATAACAGTTCTGCCAAACCATTCTTCAAAGACTTTTCCTGAAGATGATATTTTAAATACTGCCGAAAAAGCCAGTTTGTCGGTCATTGGGTTTAAGCTACAAAGGTCGTCAGAAAGTATCGGTGGTAGCATTGGGATTGTTCTGTCAACCAAGTAAACAGACAAACCTCTCTCGCGCGCTTCTATGTCTAAAGACGACCCCTCTTCGACATAATGAGAGACATCAGCAATGTGTATGCCCACTTCAAAACCGCCGTCAACTTTTTTTAATGAAAGCGCGTCATCAAAGTCTTTGGCTGTTTTGGGGTCGATTGTGAATGTTGGCGTGTCTCTTAGATCTTTTCTTTTTTCGATTTCCTCCTGAGGTATCGGTTTCCCTCTTTTTGATACTTCTTCCGCTTCATCTAAAACCCTGTCAGGGAAGTTGAGGTCAAAGCCCTTGCTTAATATAATCGCCTGCATCTCAACCTCGTGCTTACCGGGGTCGCCTAAAATTCTGTCTAACTTTCCAAGCGGGTTACGATCCGGATCCGTCCACCGAACAAGGTCCACCGTAACTTTCTTTCCAACAGCATCACTATTTTTGCCGTCATCTTTTAATTCTATTTTTTTGTAAACCTTTTTACTGTCGGCAGAAAGAAAGTATCCGTCATCTGTTTTTTCTACAACACCCACAAAACGGTCTTTAACCCTTCTTACTATTCGAGTCACTTTACCTTTCGAGCCTTCTTTCTTGTTTCTTTTTGGATAAACCAAAACCTCAACAATATCCGCGTCCATAGCGGTATTAAGATCTTCTGTATTTATTCTGACATCTTCTTTTAGTTCGGGAGATACCAAAAAACCAAGCCCGCTGTTTGTGAGCTTAATTTCACCGGTGTACAGATTTTTGGATTTTTTACCCTTCTTTCTTTTGCCTGCATTGTGGTTCTCTTTGTGTTCTTTTTTGCTTCTGGAATTTTTTTTATTTTTTGACATTTGTTTGTTTGAAAATGTTGATTTTTTCCACACAGGTTAACAAGGCGCGGACGAGAATTTTTCGCTTATCCGCGTCGGTCTGAAATGAAAAACATTGATTCGCAGTAGCACTACGGTGAAAATGCTTTTTTCATATGTAGGTCAAGCGGAAAGTGAAAGAATGACTGAGTATTGGGCTGTGTGGGGAAAGTCAGTGTAACATCCGTTTTCCTTCTTGACCACAGGGACGCTCTCTGGTAGCATTCCTGCTTACATGCTAAAGATTAGATTACAAAGAACAGGACGCAAAAATCAACCCAGCTTCAGGTTGCTTCTTGTTGATTCTCGAAGAGGTTCAAAAACCGGAAACTTTAAAGAAATTCTCGGTTTCCACAACCCGTTGACGAAAGAAACCAAGTTTGAGTCAGAGAAAATAAAAAACTGGATCTCAAAAGGAGCTCAGGTTTCTGACACAGTATTCAATATGCTTATCAGTCAGGGTGTTATTGAAGGAAAGAAAAAGAATGTTTTGCCCCGGAAGTCACCTGTCGTTAAAGAAAAAGAAGAAGGGGAGAACAAAGAAAACAATGCCAAAGAAGACGGCGGTGCTCCGGAGTCGGAAGAAAAGGGTGATGATAGTGACAGCGATGAGGTTGCTCCCGAGAAAATAGAAGAAAAATCAGACGAAGAACCGAAGGAAGAACCAGTGCAGGCAGAAGAAACAAAGGAAGAACCGACACAGGCAGAAGAACCAAAAGGAGAAGAAGCAGAAAAAAAGGATTCATCCGAGAAAGAATCAAAAGAAGGTGAATCTTCTGAAGAGGATAAGAAGGATTAAAGACTCTTGGGTACTCCACAGGTCTTTATTGACCAAAAAACTCAATTGTCGTACGATTGAGTTTGGTAGCTACTTGCTACCGTATTAGTACTTGATTATATTCTAAACTGTTGAATTTATGCAAAACGGAGATGACCAGGCTTTTCTAGAATTTGTTGTAAAGGGTTTAGTTGATAACCCTGACTCTGTCAAAGTTGACCGAAAGGTTGATGAGATGGGTGTTCTTCTGACACTAGATGTGTCGCCGGAGGATATGGGTAAAATTATTGGACGATCCGGTAATACCGCCAAAGCTATTCGAACACTTCTTCGAGTCGTTGGTATGAAGAACAATGCTCGAGTTAACTTGAAAATCAATGAGCCCGAGGGTGGAATGCGATCACAATCTGCTCCTGTTGCTCCTGCCGATTCAGCTTCCGAGGAAAGCCCATCCGCTTCCAACGAAGTAGATCAAGCAATGGAAGATTTGAAACTAGACGAAGAGTAGAGTAGGTTGCTAGGATGCTAGGGTGCTAGGTTACTAGGGCGCTAGGGAAAACAGAGCGGGGGAGACCCGGCTCTGTTTTTTTGTTACCATTTTTATGACACTCATAAACACTAAGCACTGCCTTGTCCTGCGCCGTGCCCTGCGCTGTGCCCTGCGTAGCCTTGGCGAAGCACGGGAAACCTTGTGCGAAGAAGGGCAGTCTTTAGTTTTTAGAGGTGCACCTGCGTAATTTAACTATTAGAGGGAGTTTTTAGGGATTAAAGTAATTTTGATATACTGAGTAAATGAAAGAAGGATTTAAATTTAAACCAGAAGACAGAGCGGAAAAACAAAAAGAGATTGATGCTATGGTATCTCAACTAGAATCATACGGCGCTGAAATTTCCGGTCCGAATCCAGAGAATCTTGGAAGTTTTTCTTACAAAGCAAAATTTCCATTTAATGAAAATGAGGTTGTTGTCAATATTTGGTTTGAGCTAAAAGACTGGCAAACTGATTCAGATGTTGTTATTACTAATATGACAACATTGCCCGATGACAAGAAAGGCGGGGGATTTGGCAGTAAAGCGTTAGGTTTAATTTTAGAGTGGGCAGAGAAAAATAATTTAAAAGAAATTCGTGCCACTCAAATAAGTAATGACAGGAGTGCTAGCTTTTGGGAAAATAATGGATTTAAAAAAGTGGCTGAGAGTTCAACAGGAGATTATTTATTTCCAGGCCAGGATACCTAGGACACTAGGACACTAGGACACTAGGACACTAGGACACTAGGACACTAGGACACTAGGAC
>CAZROQ010000052.1:0-4564 GCA_964601755.1 uncultured Candidatus Saccharibacteria bacterium | reverse complement strand
GTCCGCTTCCGGTGATGTCGGTGATGTAGTCTGAGCCGAGGCGGAGTTGGGAGGAGGCGTAGAGGTTGGGGAAGGTGGAGGTGGCGGTGGTTGAGGTGGCGGTGAAAAACGGAGCACGAGCTTCTCCGGAATTTGAAACAGTGAACAGGTTGGCCCCGCTTGTTTGTAGGTTAAAAATATCCCCCGCTCCAAGCTGATTGATAGTGAATAAAGAATCGGCACTCGAGGCAGAAAGAGTACCTGCTTGATCGCTTCTTATATATTGAGTACTTGTCGCCCCACCAAGTGAATAAGCTTCGAAAGCGGCCGGCACGGCGCCCAGTTTCTTGCGTGGGCTCATCTCGCCGTCGTCTTCAACTTCGATAGAAAGCCATAGATCCTGATTAAAATCGATGTCCGCAAGTGGTTCGTGCCGACCGAGCAAAACGCTGAAAAGCCCGCTGGTAACGGTTACATCTGTTGTTGAGCCGGAGTCCCAAGTTTCTTCCCAGATACCCGAACCGCCGGTAGAAGATGTGTATAGCCGGAAAATCATTTTGTAACCAGCGTCTGCAACTGCCTCTCCGGAAGAGTTTGTCAACTTGCCTTGATAATTGATTTCTCTGTTGAAAACAGCCAAAACTTTGTCCGGCAAAGCCACATAGCGATACAAACCAAAAGACACCACTAGGATGAGTAGCCCTGTCAGGATTAGTTCTTTTATTCGGCTGGAAAAAAAGGAATGCATAGTTTGGTAATTTTCAATTTTACAATTTTGCAATTTTCATTGAATTTTCAAGATCCATTTCTCAAATTGGAAGTTATTTTCTGAAATATCAGTGTTAATTCTTGGGCCTCTTGCCAAAGCTGTTTTATATCTTGAGACTTCTCTGGGACAGCTTTAGCAAACATTCTTAACCAATGTTTTGTTTCTTGGGCTTCTTTCTTACAAATAAACATTTTATTTGTAAAATCCTTTTTTGAACTCGCTCCATTCGCTTCCATATAATTGGCACCAATACTGGTTGCTGCCCCAATTAACTGATCGATAATTCTTTTAGTTATTGGTGTTGTTTTTACTGTTTTACAAATCATAATTATTTTTTCTCCAAATTTTGCTGTTCTTTCTTCAAGATTATAATTCTTTTTGTTTGTTTCTTTTTTCATTGAGTCTTGAGTGAAAATTGCAAAATTGAAAATTGAAAATTATTGCTGTTTCCAAAAATTAAGCTGTCCGTATTTTTCGGCAAATTTTCCGAGGATTTTCGGCCACTGACTTTCCATCGGTTCTATTTTGCTTCTGATTCTGTGCAGGTTGGGAATTCCGTGCACTCGATCGTCTTCCCAAGTAACTTGCTCGACCTTGTCAAAGTTGTGCTGAAAAGGTTCTTCTCCAAGAAACTGGTACACCTCGCTCATCACTCTCTGCGGATCTCTGGTAAAGTCGTCAAAGTCAATAAAGTACATTCTGTCTTGGAAACCCCTTTGAATAGCATCGCGGATTCTGTTGTAAGCAAGCCCTACCGACGGCTGATCGGCCGACATCCAAACCTCAGAGCGCCCTTGAACCGTCTGGAATTTAAAGTAGTTGGCTGACTCTTGCGCCATCTGCGTTGTTTTTGATGCTTCTCTCCATAATTTTTCGAAACTTGCCAAGACATCACGAACATCACGAACAGGCACAAGCACCTTGGCTTTTCTTCCAAGGATATGCTCTGCCATCCCAAGTTGGCTTGTCCACCCGCGCGACTTGTCGAATATGACCGGCTTGTCTGATGTTTCATAGTAATTGTCAAGAATCCCCCGAATAACTCTCATTTTGGCCTCTTCATCGGGGTGTGCCTGAAACTCAACAAGCTTATCCCAGCTATTTCTAACCCCAAACATCACATCCATAATTCCCGATGTATGAGTGGTTCCAAACCGCGGGTTCTGAGCAAGAACATTACAAAGAAGAGTTGACCCTGCGCGCGGTAACCCTGAAATAAAGTGGTAGGTCTTTTCTGATTTTTCTTTTGTTTTGGTTGTTTTATTCATTTCGATTTATTTTTAATTTATTTATTCATTACTTTTATTTAAATGCATTCCTTTTTTTTCTTTTGTTGCGGTAATACGCCCAAATTAAAAAGGTAAGCGCAAGAACGGTAGCAATCGGTAAAGCAACATTTCCGGCAATCGACGGGCTCGAAAGAGCGCCGGAAGCGCTTGATGAAATATTTTTGGCAAAAACTTTGCCTTCCAACCGTTTCAAACCTTGATTTTCGTGATCAAGAACACTGATTGTGAATCTGTACAATCCCGATTTTTCCAGCGCACCGATTGTTGCTTGGTATGTTTCTTTTTGTTCATCCACTCGAAGCAGGAATGTAAATGTTTTGTTTTCATCTTCCGTGTCATGGAAAGTAACCGCGATTGTTTTAAGAACCTCAGGAACATCGTCATAATCAAGAACCACAGAAAGTGGTTTTGTTTTATCGATTTCTATCAAATCATTGTTGGTGCCGATTCTCTTTCCATCCTGAAAGAAAAGAAAGTTAATTATTGAAAGTTCCTGAATCTTAGAATCAGGAGAACCGACCACATCAAAACCGTCAAAAGGATCGAGGGTCATGCCGTCTTCTGAAACGGTCAAACTGATAACCGAACCCGATGAATAAACGCCGGCGCCGTTTTTTGTAAAGACCGTGTAGTAGTAGGTGCCAAAATCTTTTGCGTCTTCATCGACAAAAGATTGAGAGAGTCCGTCGCCGACAATCTCACCTTCAAATAAAACGGAACCGTCTTCCGGAGTGCTTGGATAAAATGCTTCTGACCGAACAACTCTAACTTCTTCAACGGTTGGGTCATTTGGATTTATCCAGTCAATCTTTATGCCATCGGCAACAACGACCGCACCAAGGCCAGAAACATTTTGCGGAACATCAGTAACAAACGAATCGGTTGTAAAAGTTCTTGTTATCGTTTCAACTCGGCCGGCTCGGTTCTCGGAAATAATATCGATAAAGTAGGTTGTTCCCGGGGTAAGACCCGTCAAAGTTACTTCGTGGCCATTTGCTCTTTCAGGTTCAATAATGGTTCCCAACTCAAACTGCGATGTTTCTCCCCATCTAAAAATAACTGAAGAGGGAAATCTGGTCTGCCACCTGATAACAGCTCCATCGCTAACCGGATCTATTTCAAGATTGTGAATAAAAGGGGCCACAGAACCACCGCCGGATATACCCGCTCCGCCGGCACTTGAACCGCCAGCGCCCGGGTCACCTCCCTCCTCGGTTGTCACCGGTATAAACATCTGCCTGTATCCGGCATTGACACCGTATGCGGAAGAATCTACAAGACCCGTACCAGCTTCACCAACAGTATCACTGAGCTGGAAACTCGTGCTGTTTGAAAAGTCGGTTCCTCCACTGTTGATAGAGTCCGATGTAAGTTGGAAACTCGTACTGGAAGCAACCTGCGCAGAAACTCGCGAGGTATTAAACAGTGGCGACAATACGGTTGTTGATAATAAAGTAATCATTATTACAGTAAAACTTATAAATCCTTTAAACATAATCTCTTTTTTCTCATGAAACTTTGCGTCTTTCTCTTATATAGACACCTCCGATAACCCCGACAGCCAACAGGCCGGCAATGCCCAGAACTGACGCAACCTCTTTGTTGCTTCCGGTGCCCACAGAATATCTTTCGTTTGTTTCTTGATTTTGCACCTCACTTTCATAAGCCAAACTATCCAAACCTTCTCCCAACGAGTCTCCGGCGACCGTGTCTCCTTCTATTCGAAAATTACTGCTCTCTCTAACTTCTGCATCTACCAGAGTTGGAAAAACAAAAAGACCAAAAACACAAACCGACCAGAAGCTATTCCGGAGGTTTTTTATAATTATTTTTTTGATTTTCTTTTGTTTCATAAAACTTAAAATTTTCTTAACCTCCCCGCCTAACCGGAACCATTACATAAACATAATCGTCTCCCTTACTTTCTCTAAAAACCGGAGTGATAATCCCTGAAGTCTCATCTTTGGGCTGAACAACAATTTCATCAGAAAAAGTATTTCTGATGTCTGCAATCTTTTCTTCATCACTCGACGACTTCGATGAAGGCACGACCACAAGACCTTCTTCTTTGAGCTCAACTTCCGGAAGCGCTTTTTGACTTTCGGTTTCTGCGTCTTTGCTTTGACCGCTGGCTCTATCTTCAATCACAAGACTGTCTTTATCGGATCCAAACCAACCGGCAACGGAATTATAAATACCGGCAAACAAACTGACAGACCAGTCGCCGACTCCGTCTAGAAAACTTTCAACCGAAGTAAAGACAGACGAGAACGGTGGATTAGAAGAAGCCAAAACCGATTTTTGAGAAACTTCTTGGGAAACTTCTGTTGTCGCATTTTTGAAAACGGTTCCAAAGACAATTACAGAACTACCCGCTGATTCAAACAACCCAACAAAAGATTCTTGCGCGGAACTCAAGAGAATTTTTGTTTTGTTGCCAAAAGAAACAAAGGCACCGGAAACCGAAGCGAGTCTTCTTTCACCAACCGATTTAAGAGAGCCGAAAACAACACTGGCCGGAGATTTT
>CAZROQ010000051.1:0-4645 GCA_964601755.1 uncultured Candidatus Saccharibacteria bacterium | reverse complement strand
AAGAATTACGAATTAAGAATGTATAAATGTATACAAACAAAGCGAAGATTTTTTAATTGAGACATTGGAACTTGAAAATTCAATGAAAATTGTAAATTGAAAATTGTAAATCGCTTGTCCCGAGCGTAGTCGAGGGAAAAATTCATCGTAAATTGCCTGATCCGAGCGTAGTCGAAGGAAAAAATTGTACACTCTGATTTTACTTTATATCCACAACTCTTAATCTAACCCCGGAAAAACCGTTGTAAAAAGACTTCTCAACCGAGGCAAGCAGGTCGATTAAACCGCCGGCTTCCGGAGTTTTAGAGAAATCTTTAGGAGACTTAAAAAAGGCAATCGCTTTTATTTTGTGGCCACCCTCTTTAGAGAAAGTTAACTCAAGATGATTCCCTTTTTTGCCAAATTTTCTAACAGAAACAGGGGAAACACTTTTAAACAAAAATACCGGCTTTGGATTTCCTATCCCAAAAGGCGCCAGTTTATCTATCATCTGAAAAGTCTCTTCACTTACTTCTTCGATAGAAAGATGAGCGTCTATTAAATCAGTTTCGACATTTTTAATAGAACTGATTTTTTTATAAGCTTTATTCAAAACTTCTTCCAGAACATGAATCTTCTCTTCAGAAACCGCAAAACCACCGGCTAGTGAATGGCCCCCGAAGTGCAAAAAGTCTTCCCCAGTCTCATTCATTAAACAGGCAAGATCAACACTACCGTCTGAACGGCACGAACCTTTTAAAACTCCACCACCATCCCGCCCCCACATAAAAACCGTCTTTCCAAAATCTTCAACAAGACTATTGGCAACAAGCCCCAAAAGAGATGGTCTCCACTCCGGACTTCCGATTACAATCACGCCCTGATCCTTCTCTATATTTCTTTTTTTGAGGCGCTTATTTGCGTCTTTAACAACAGAGGCAACAATTCTTTTACGATCTTCGTTTATTTTATTTAAATGAGCACTTGCCACACCGGCAACAGTTTCGTCTTCTGTAGCCAAAAGGGTGAAAGCGTCTTCCGGCTTACCCATTCTAGAGGCGGCATTTATTCTGGGAGTTATCATAAACGAAAGGTCATCTTCGTTTATGTGCTCTTGGTTTATTTTTAGATCATTAAGCAAACGAACCAAACCCGGTCTTCTGGATTTTCTTAAAACCTCTAAGCCATATTTAGCAAGAACTCTGTTTTCACCAATCAAAGGAACCATGTCTGATATCGTAGCCATACCAACAAGGTCAAGTAGTTTTTTCTTTTCTTGACCACTTTCTAAGCCAAAATCTTTTTTAGACAATATCGCCCTAACAAGCTGAAAAGCAACACCAGCTCCACACAAAACACTTTCGGGGTAAATGCTGTCTTTTGTCTTATGATCGACAACCGCCACAGCCTTGGGTAATTCGTTTATTTGTTCGTGATGATCGGTGATTATGACATCAATCCCCTTTTTATTTGCACACTCGACAGTCTCGACATCAGAAATACCGCAATCAACTGTGATTATCAGATCAACTTTTTTGTTTGCAAACTCTTCAATCGATTCTTTGTGGAACCCAAATCCTTCATCGTGCCTGTGAGGTATATAGTTTTCAAAATTATCAAAACCAATCATCTTAAAGAAATCATGAAGCACAACTCCTCCGGGTATCCCGTCCGCATCATAATCGCTATAGATAATAACCATCTCTTTTTTGTCTATAGCTTGAAGTATCCTATCGACAGCCTTGTCCATATCTGGCAACAAGAAGGGGTCGTGCAAACCTTTTGGATTCAAAAACTCTTCTCTTTCTTCATCTGAAACGATACCTCTTTTTTCAAGCAGTCTGGCAACAAGAGAGCTTGAATCAAAAATAGGTTTCTTTTCTGTTAATTTGGTAACCATATATGTGTCTATGGTATCATAGCGTTTATATGGCAAATGAAAATTCTATTTTCACAAAAATAATAAACAAAGAAATTCCATCGGCATTTGTTTATGAAGATGATATCTGTGCCGTTTTTATGGACAAGTTTCCGGAAGTTTCCGGCAAATGTCTGGTTGTTCCCAAAAAAGAAACCGATTACATATTTGACCTCGAAGACGAAACATACACACACCTTTTTAAAGTATCTAAACAAATCGCCAAAGCTTTAGACAGAGTTTACGAAACAGAAAAAACAGTTTTGCTTGTTGAGGGTTTTGAGGTGTCCCATGTCCACATAAAACTTTATCCGATAAGACCGGAGCATATAGACGGCGCGAAGACTCCACTCCACGGCGGTTCAGAGATATCTCTGGAAGAAGCCGAGGCTGAAGCTCAAAAAATAAGAGAGGTTTTGGAATAAAAAAGACCCAAGTGTTTTTACGGCACTTGGATCTTTGACGGTGTTTGTATTCTACTGTCTTCTATTTTGCTTTGAGCCGAAACGCCGGCAACTCTCTCTTGTAATTGACGGTGTACTTGAGATTACCTTTTTTGAATTCTCTGATTTGAAACTCAAGGAAAAGAGTGCCTTTTTTATTGTTGAAAACAACCCAATAGACACCTTCTTTCCCCGGACTTACTCCTTGATTCAAAACCACACCCCAATCCTTGGGGTAGTAAACGGTGGGCACTCCGGCTTCATTCAGATGAACGGCGTGTTTCCAGCCATCTTTTTGGTATGGAACGCATTCAGGAATCACGACAGTCAAACCTTCGGCAGTTTTGAAATGAACTTCTTTTTTTTCCAAACCTGCTGAAGAAGCAACGGCCAGTACCGAAAGAAGCATCAAAACAAACCCGGTCTTTTGATAAAACATTCAAGAACCCTTTCAGAAGTGTGAGAAATGGAAAAGACCAAACTCTTAAAAGAATAACATCCAAAGACCCTTAAACAAAATCCACAACCTTACTACCTATATATAGATAGAAATATAACTAT
This sequence comes from uncultured Candidatus Saccharibacteria bacterium, assembly GCA_964601755.1. Lineage (GTDB taxonomy): Bacteria > Patescibacteriota > Minisyncoccia > Phycocordibacterales > CAZROQ01 > CAZROQ01. The sequence goes on along the minus strand of CAZROQ010000051.1, from coordinate 1,744 downwards.
ATATAGATACATTTGGGAGGTGTGTAAATTTCTATTTTCTTAAAGCTTCGATGCCGGGAAGTGTTCCATTTGCCAAAAAATCAAGCATTGCTCCCCCGCCGGTAGATACAAATGAGAACTGATCAAAAAGTCCCAGGTTTGAAATAGCTGCCCGTGTGTCTCCACCACCGACAATTGACTCCGCAGGGCTGTCGGCAATCATTTTTGCCAGTTCATTCGTTGAATCTTTATAACCGATTTCGTAGTTGCCCAAGGGACCATTCCATAAAATAAACTTGGCTTCTTTTATCTTTCCATTTATTTTTTTTAGCGTTTCCGGTCCGGAATCCCAAATTGTGTCTCCATTTTCTATTTCTCCTATATTTTTTTGAACCTTTTGCCCGTTTTTTGTCTCAACCCAAAAATCATTCGGGATAAACAAAGATTCATGCCGAGCGAGAGTCGAAAGGTCGAGCTTCTCTTTTGACACCAGAGAGTCTCCGATTTCTTCACCCAACTCATTTAAAATGTCGTTTGATAACGCACCACCAACAAAAACAGTGTCTGCCTTTTCCAAAAACTTTTCTATGAGTGGCAACTTGGTTTCGAACTTTGCACCGCCGAGAATAAAAAGAAATGGTTTCGGAGGATCAAAGGCTTCAGAAAGTCGCTTGACTTCACGAGTAAACTGAAAGCCGGCGTAACCATTTAAAAATTTAGGAACACCGGAAACCGAAGCGTGGTCTCTGTGAGCATCTGAAAAAGATTCATTAACAAAAAAATCAAACATCTCTGATAAACGACGCGCGTAATCAAAATCATTTTCTTTTTCACCTTCATTCAAGCGAATATTTTCAAGCAATATCACCTCTCCGTCTTTTAGAGAATCAATCTCCGCTCCAGCCTCTTTTGATGGATACGGGGTTTGCAAAAATTTATGCTTAAGCTTCCCGGAAACAAATTCAGAAATAGGAGCAAGAGTATTTTCTGTCTTGTCTTTTTTAAAGTGACTGCCGAGAATCACTTTGGCTCCGGCTTCTTTAAGAAAATTTATGGTCGGCAAAGCCGTCTCAAGGCGGAAATCATCAGCGACTTGCCCGTTTTTATCTAAAGAAAGATTGAGGTCAACTCGACAATAGACTCTTTTTCCCTTAAGAGATTCTTTTTGGACATCTTCAAGAAGAGGAAGTTTGATCATATTTAAGAAAGCCTATCGGCGATTTTCAAAATAGCCCCGAATTCTTTTGAATCACGACTGGCCCGACCCGGCAAAACACCATCTACCTTGCCGTTGTCGAGAACGGCTTCTATATTTGATCCATCAACAGAACCTCCGTAGATGATCCGTAAATCTTTTGAGGCTTTCGGAGAAACATTATCAGCAACAATCTTTTTTATAAAAATAGACATAATATGAATGTCCTCGCTTTCCATAGCATCTTCTGCTCCGATTGCCCAAATTGGCTCATAAGCGACAATGATTTTTTTGTAATCAGATTCTTTGATACCAAAAAGCGACTCTTTTAGTTCCTTTTCTATGAATTTGAGGTGGCTCCCATCCGTATCCCTTTTTGACTCACCGACACAAACAACCGGAGTCATTTTTTGGTCCAGAACAGCTCTAACCTTTTTTGATATCTCTTCGTTTGTTTCTCCTAAAGCTCGGCGCTCGGAATGACCACAGATAACAAACTCAACACCAAGGTCTTTTAGTATTTTAGGTGAAAGTTCTCCCGTGAATGATCCCTCTTCCTGCCAAAAAGCG
>CAZROQ010000050.1:0-4682 GCA_964601755.1 uncultured Candidatus Saccharibacteria bacterium | reverse complement strand
AATTGAAACATTGGAATTTGAAAATTCATTGAAAATTGAAAATTGGAAATTAGAAATCGCTTGTCCCGAGCGTAGTCGAGGGAAAAAATGTAATAAAATTGAAAATGGCAAGAGGGCCTGTATATTCTAAGTAAAAGCATCGGGCAGTTTCTGAGATTAAAATATTTTTTGGGTTCTTTGTGATATAGTAAAGACAATAAAAATGGTTTCTTTTCCACATAAAATTCAAATAAGCTTCTTCGTTGTTTTGGCTTTAATATCTTTAGGGTTAACTTTGTGGCTTTTCTTTCCTTTTTTTAGCCCGCTTATACTGGCGGTGATAATGACAGTTCTTCTTTACCCCGCTTACGATAGGCTCAGGCATTTTCTTGGCGGTCATGCCAGTCTTGCTTCTTTGGTTATGGTTTTTGCGGTGTTGGTGTTGGTATTCATACCGATGTTTCTGTTGGGTTATTTAGTATTGGATGAATCGGTCAATGCCTATAACAATTTTGTTAAAACAGGCGAGGCCTCAGGAGTTTTGATGACGGTCGCGCAGTCTATTGAAGGTTATGTGAACTCCAAGTTGTCGGTTGGAATAGACCTGACCCAGTATCTGAACATAGGTGGCCATGTGCAGGATGTTTTAGGGTGGGTAACAAGTAAGATTGGTTCTGTTTTCTCTGAAATATTGAAGTTCGGACTCTCGACCGTTGTTTTTGTACTGGCATTGTTTTATCTGTTCAGAGACGGTCATAAGTTTATTGATCATGTTGTTACCATCTCTCCTTTGAGGGACAGTTATGATAGGCAGATTTTTGAAAAGATGAAACAGGCTGTAAACTCGGTTATAAAGGGCGACATCATAATCGCTATTATTCAGGGAATACTAACGGGAGTGGGCTTTGTTATTTTTGGACTGCCTTCCGCTGCTTTATGGGGTTTCATTGCCGCCATATTTGCCTTCTTGCCGATAGTCGGTACCGGAATGGTAATAATCCCCGCCATAATTTATGTTTTTATAACAGCCGGATGGGTGTGGGCCTTGGGTCTTGCTGTTTACGGCGCCGTGGTTGTCGGGCTTATCGATAATATATTGAGACCGGTCTTGATAGACAGAGGTATGCATGTTCATCCTTTACTTATTCTTTTTGCTGTTCTTGGCGGTTTGGATATTTTTGGTCCGATTGGGTTTGTTGTCGGGCCGGTTATTTTGAGTCTTTTGTTTGCTTTGTTGGATATTTATCCCATACTGTGTGGAAGTATTAAGAAAGAAAGTGCCAGATAGTTATGTCAAAAATTAAAGTTGTTACTCATCCGGGAAATTATCACGCAGACGACATTTTTGCGGTTGCCACTCTTGAGCTGGTTTTGGGACAGGAGCCGACAGTAATTAGAACCAGAGACCCTAAAATCATTGAAGAGGGTGATTATGTTGTCGATGTCGGCGGTATTTATGACCCAAGCGCAAAACGCTTTGATCACCACCAAGAAGAAGGGGCGGGTGTTCGTTCCAACGGGATTCCTTATGCTTCATTCGGGCTTGTCTGGAAAGAATACGGAGAAAAACTGACCGGATCAAAGGAGGCATCTCAACACATCGACGAGCGCTTGGTTCAGCCAATAGACGGTCCTGATAACGGCGTTGATGTTTTTGAGGTCAACGAAAAAAAGATAAGGCCGTATCTTATTCAGGATGTTTTTCAGGCATTTCAGCCACTTTGGAATGAAGATACCAAACACGATCAGGTTTTCGGGGCTATGGTGGATTTGGCAAAAAGGATTCTCGCCAGAGAAATTGAAGTGGCCGGCGAGTTTGTTGAAGCCAAAATTGTTATAAGGACGGTTTATGAAAATTCAGATGATAAGAAAATTTTGATTTTCTCAAAGGACCATCCCTTCGGTAGGTGGAACACAACTTCCACACTTGCCGAGTTTCCTGAGCCAGTGTATTCGGTAATGTTTCGACCAACCCACCACGCTTGGCAGGTTGCGGCAGTTACCGAAAGTCCCAACTCTCTTAAAAGTCGTAAGCCTTTACCGGAATCGTGGCGAGGCAAAAAAGATGAGGAGCTTCAAAAAATTACCGGTGTTAAAGAGGCCTTTTTCTGTCACCGTGCGGGGTTTATGGCTGTGAGCCGAAACAAAGAAGGGGCAATCGAACTCGCTCGAAAGGCACTAGATGAATAAAAATGGCATTTATTGATGAAATAAAAATTCAAGTTAAGGCCGGTGATGGCGGTAGCGGTGTTGTTAGGTGGAGACACGAAAAGTATAAAGAGTTTTCGGGCCCTTCCGGCGGTAATGGCGGGCGTGGCGGGCATGTCTCTTTTGAGGCTATCCATGATCTTAATATTCTCAAGCGATACATAAATGTTAAACAAGCTGAGGCCGAAAACGGTGAAGACGGTAGGAGTAAAAGTATGCGTGGCAAAGATGGGAAAGATCTTGTTTTGGAGGTTCCAAGGGGTTCTATAATAATCAACGAATCAACCGGCGAGATCTTTCGGCTTGATGAAGTGGGGGAGTCTGTGCGAGTGCTTGAGGGTGGTGCCGGTGGTTTGGGTAATGAGCATTTCAAGTCTTCGACTAATACAAAACCGACTCAGTGGACACAGGGAGAGGCTGGTGAAGAAGCCGATTTTTCTATTGAGGTTGAGTTGATTGCCGATTTTGGTTTGATTGGTTTTCCGAGTGTCGGCAAGTCGAGTCTTTTGAATGAGCTGACAAACGCCCACTCAAAGACCGGAGCTTATCACTTCACAACCTTGGAGCCATATCTGGGAACAATGTTTGGATACATAATTGCCGACATTCCCGGATTGATAAAGGGTGCTTCAAAAGGGAAGGGATTGGGTCATAAGTTTTTGCGCCACATACGCAGAACCAGATTTTTAATTCACTGCATTTCGGTTTTAGATGCTGACATTCTTGAATCTTACGAAACTGTCCGTCGCGAGCTTGAAGAATTTGATTCAGAGTTAATGAAGAAACCGGAAATTGTGGTTTTGACAAAAGCAGACGAAACTTCTTCGGAAGATCTGAAAGATAAAGTCAAAGAAATACAAAAAAAAGCAAAAACTGTTTTCACTACATCAATTATTGACGAAGAATCAATCAAGAAACTTAGAGAGAGTATGATTCAGATGGCTAAATTAGATTAATCTGTGATATATTAAGCTCAAATTATGGCAGAAATGGTCCCCACAATAGGTCTTGAAATACATGCTGAGCTAAAAACGCAGACAAAAATGTTCTGTGATTCTAAAAATGACGCCGATGAAACAGAGCCGAATGTTAATATTTGTCCTGTATGTATGGCGCACCCCGGCACTTTGCCGGTGATAAATAAAGAGGCGGTTAGGCATGTTTTGAAGATTGGTTATGCTGCCCGTGGAGAGATAGCCGATTTCACCGAGTTTGATAGAAAAAACTATTTTTATCCTGACATACCGAAAGGTTATCAAATAAGCCAGTATAAATACCCACTTGTTAAAGGAGGCAGTATTGGCGGTGTTGAGTTGACAAGGATTCATTTAGAGGAAGACACCGCCAGATCAACTCACGACAAAGGAGATTATAGCTTGATTGATTACAACCGTGCCGGTGTTCCTCTGATGGAGCTTGTGACTGAGCCGGTTATTCACTCGGCTAAAGAAGCGGGTGATTTTGCTCGAGAGTTACAGCTTTTGCTCCAGTATTTAAATATTGGAGAAGCTAATATGGAAAAAGGGGAGATGCGTCTTGAGGCCAATATCTCCATAGCCCCGGAAGGACAAATGGGTACAAAGGTGGAGGTTAAAAACCTGAACTCTTTCAAGTCTGTTGAAAAGGCAATCGAGTTTGAATTGAAAAGGCAAAAAGAGGTTATTGAAGATGGGGGAGAAATTACTCAAGAAACTCGTGGTTGGGATGAGGCCAAACAGAAAACGGTTTCCCAAAGAGAAAAGGAATCTTCTGAAGATTATAGGTACTTCCCTGAGCCGGATTTACCAAAGCTTTTTATATCTGAAGTTCCGGAGTTTAGCGGGGAAATTATAAAAGGTGAACTGCCTGAACTGCCTTGGGAAAAAAGAGAGAGATACAAAAATTTAGGTAAGGAAACAGAAAACAATGAATACAAGATTGATTCTTCTTGCGTAGAAACACTTGTATCAAACTTTAAACTCGGCGACCTTTTTGATGTCGCTGTCAGTTTACAGCCGGAAGCTTATAAATTGTTGGCTAACTACATTTGTTCTGATATTTCGGGTCTTGTATCCAAATACGGCGAAGAGGTTTTAGAAAACATAAACGGACCAGGATTGAGTGAAGTGGTTGTTATGTATATGGATGGTTCGATTTCTTCTCGCGGTGTAAAAAATATTCTTGAAATTATGAGCAAAGACGGCGGTGACCCAAAAAAGATAGCCGAGGACAACGGTTTTATGCAGGTTAGCGATGAAAATCATGTAGAAGAACTTGCTCAAAAAATAATTTCTGAAAATCCAGACGCTGTTTCCCAGTACAAGAAGGGTAATGAAAACTCACTCAAGTTTTTGATTGGGCAGGGGATGAAAGAGAGTAAAGGTTCTGTTAACCCTCAGATGCTCACAGAGGTACTTAAGAAACTTTTGTAAAATTTTCTGCGCCAAGAGCGCAGGGCGTTTGTGGGGAACTGGTTTTCATAGAGAATAATTTTCAATTTACAATTTTCAATTTTC
>CAZROQ010000049.1:0-4772 GCA_964601755.1 uncultured Candidatus Saccharibacteria bacterium | reverse complement strand
ACGAAATAGTGATTTTTTAATTGAAACATTGGAACTTGAAAATTCATTGAAAATTGAAAATTGTAAATTGAAAATTAGAAATCGCTTGCCCCGAGCGTGTCGAGAGAAAAACTGTAATTTAATTGAAAATTATGTTTTGCGACACAGTCGCTGTCCACACTTTTTGTAGCTAATAGTTTTTTTGTGTTCTATACTAAGAATAATGAATGGTTTTAAAATCATTAAGCATTTCTTTGCTTTAATTATTGCGTTGTTTCTCGTTATGCCCACTGTCGGTTTGTCTCAGGATTCTTCACAGCCGATTATCGATGATGTCCCCGAAGATATAGTTGAGCAGATTTTTGAAAGATCTTTCGGTGACATTGAACTTTCCGAAGAGCAGGAAGCGGGAATAAAGGAAGATATTCGTCAGAGAAACAGAAGACCGTCAGGTGAAAACGAAAGAAGAAGCCCTGCGCCCTCAGTGCCATCTGCGCCCGGAGGCACGCCCCCTCCGGAGGCAGTCAGTTGTTTTGATTACTACGACTTCGGTAGTGTGGAGGTTCCTTTGACTCCTTCTGTCCGCACTGCTTCTCCGGGATCCAGAGTTGTATTTACTGGAGTTATCAAGAACACCAACCCTTATCCCATTGTTGACGGCGCTTTATATATTAAAATTTTTAAAGAAGACACGAGCACTGTTGCGGGCAATACGAGTGAAGTTGTCGATCAGTTTTTTGTAAAAGAAGATATGTCTCTTGTCGCAAGCTCATCACAGGACATATCTTTTGAGTGGGAGGTTCCAACATATGCACGAACAGGGACATATCGACTGGGAACTTATTTTGTGACCAGCAAGAAGTTTAATCTTCTTGGTCTGTCTTTCACAGATGATGTTATTGGAAACTCGACTGCTTTTGGGGTGGCTGGCGATGTGGATGAGGGTGTCGAGTTTGATAAGCAACAAACCCTCCTTAACGGACAGCAGTACCACTTTGCTGCATTTCCTCCCAAAGTTGAAAAAGAAGAACCGGTTGAAGTTTCCTTGCGAATCGACAACGATACAAATCAGGAAAAACAGGTTCAAGTTAGTTGGGAACTTTACAAGTGGGACGCTCTTGATCCAACCAATTTAATTTCCGAAAAAAGACAAACAGTCAAGGTGCCTTCAGGGGGCGACAGTGTCACATACAGAGTTACAGACTCAAGCCACTCTGTTTATTACCTAGTCGCCACTCTTGAGTACAAAGACACAAAATCTATCATAGCGACTCGTTTTGTGCGTCGAGGGGTAAATGAAGCACGAATAAACTTTCCGTCTTTGACTGCATTTCCATTACAAAAAGGAAACGAGGCAACTGTTTTTGCTTGTCTACATAACACAGGCCAAGCGGACATCGTAGATAATATCAGGTTTACAATGTCGCTTGTCGATCGAGACTCGGGTGAGGAGGTGCATAGCTATGCTTATGAGGGCTATGTCACAAACAGTATGATGGCTCTTAAAGACGATTTTAAGGCCGATCGCAACATAAACAATCTTTTGCTGATCGCCAATATTTATCAAGATGGGGTCAAGGTTGATTCGGCGGAGGTAGAGTATCGTTGTGGTGATATAGACTCGGCCATGTGTTCGGAAAAATCAGGTAGGCAATCGTTTGCGTGGTATATTGGCATATGGATCGCCTCCATTTTTGCTATTGTGGTTTTTGGATGGTTGTTTATCCGGTACCTTGGACGCAAACAAAATGACGGGCAAATATAACCGGTAGTGTAATAAAAATAATATGAAAATTCTTTTAAAAACATTTCTTATCACCACGGTTTTGATTGGTGCAACCACGACCATGACAACTGTTGCCCAAGCGCAAAACTGCCCGCCTAACAGCCCCGATGTTGCCGGCTGTGTTCGAAGCGAGGTTACGGGCGCAAAAAGCTCTGTCTTTACAACCAACTACTCAGAGCAACGCGGGACTAATCCGCTTGGGTTGGAGAATAACACCTCTACTGGCCATCAAACACAAACTTACCAAGATTGGTCCAGTACGGCTAATAATCCAAAGTGGAAAGGGCCCACACCAGAACTTCTGTACTACTGGGACGGTGGATCCGAAGGTAAAGAAAATAGAGATGGCAGAATAAGCTGGAGTCGTGTAGACGGATGGGAGACTGGTCTTAATGACTATATTTTAAGCGTTTCCTACCATGCTCGAATGTATGATGAAGCCACCGGAGAACCGATAAGCGACGGTGATTCGGTCTCACTTGACACGCCGTTCATTCTCGAGTTTGTGCCCCACGAAGACTCCGATATCTACTGGTTTGGACCCGGAGGATCTATGGACTCGCCCTACGGAGCGTGGGACAAAGACCTTTCCGAGATGGGGTACTATGAGCCAACGATTTCAACTTCAGGTTACTGGGACGAGTTGGAAGGGGCGCTTTTCTGGTTCTCCGGAAGCCCGTGGGTTTGGCCATTTAATAATGAGACTTTATATGATTCGTTTTGGGTTGGCGGTAAGAGGGGTGATGATGTTGGATATAATTATTATCATGGCCCTTTCATACGAGAGATCAGTACACTGTTTGGAAACTTGATTTATGGTCCATACATTCGTGATAATTTTGGGCATAGATATGCCCCCTCTGGCTTAGGCGAAAATGCTATGACTGAACACTATCGACTGGGTGGTGATCAGGTTCCCAATGAGCTCAGATCGGCCAGACGGCTTACATACTGCAATGTTGACGACTCGCTTAACTATGTCTATGACCGCGCAAGTGATGCCGGTTCGGTGAGTGCCTCGGGCATAACCAACAATCCGCTTCCGCCGACAAACTCGTTTTTTGTTGACCGTGTATCTTCTCCTGCGGACGGAGCTGACTGGGATGTTTTCATTCCCTTTTTGGTGCCGAGACCGTATAAAGACCTGTGGGTCTCGAATTCTTCGTTTGATGCGTCTTCCGGGGGGTATCAAACATGGAATACATGGGTAGATCCTGACACAGACCGTGTTCAGTTGATTAATGTCACTAGACATGATCGGTATAAAGAAATTAGTGAAGGATCGGGGAATCAGTTCTACAAAGACCATTACCCTGAATGGAAAAGAGCGCTTGGTGATGTTGGTATTGACTGCGAACCGCTCGATTTGCCGGTAGAGGCGTATGACGCAATTAATAATTCTATTGACAGTCGTGGTGAAGGTTCGGGAGTGCCGGTTGACCGGGAAACAATATCGAATCCTCCAGATGGTAGAAACTATTGGCAGGACGATGAACTAAACCATGTGTACTACTCACCATCATACAGATGCCAGTTGACAACCGAAGGCGAAAAGTCTTTCCAGTTTGATTTTGATGAACAGTACGGAGCCTTTTTCTATCGCTACTACGACTTTAGAACTGCTTATACAAATCAGTACGGATCTATCCCCGCTTACCCGGGTTGTTACGGCAACCATATTATGCTTCATGAACGCCATCTTCATTCTAGTGGGTGCTCAAAAACGGAAGCAAATTATGATGCGGGAAAAGGATTAGATAGGAATGGTGACGGTGATCTAAATGACTGCGCCAATTATAGTATAGATGCAGATATCTACCCCCACATCGTCGAAATACCGAGCCAGACCATAGAAATAACCCTTACCGGCGAGCCAAACGAAGCGCCGGTGTGTCGGGCAGGCGATGAGCTTACCGGACCCACCTCGGGTGTGGCTGGGCAGAGTGTCGGACCGTTTACACTCGGTGCGGGAAGCGACCCCGACAATGAAGACGCTGACCCAAGTAATGATGATACGCTTGAATACTGCTTTGACTGGGACGGAGACGGTGGAGCAGATCCAGAGTGTTTTGGAAGTATGAGCGCTAATCATGTGTGGGCAAGCACGGGCACCAAGACGGTTGTTGGCTACATTTCGGACGGGCTGGATATGGCTAGGTGTGGAGATGTTGCCGTTGTTCTTTCTGACAACAATCTGCCTTTCGCAGTTAATGATTCGGTGTCCACCGCGCTCGATACTTCCGTAAGCATTGATGTTTTGGGCAACGACTCTGACCCCGATGGGGACACAATTTCTATTGACTCCTTTACCCAACCTTCCAACGGTTCTGCCTCTCAAAGTGGTAGCCAGCTTGTTTACAGCCCAAGCTCCGGCTATACAGGTTCTGATTCGTTCACATACACAATCACCGACGGTGATTTGACCGACAGTGCCACCGTTTTTGTTTCTGTTGGTTCGGCTGTCACAACCCTCTCCTGCGAACTTTCGTCTCCGTCAAATGGGACAGCGAAGCTCTACCAAGAAGTCGAGTGGTGTGCCGCATCCGATCCGGTAACTCCTCAAAGCTATAGCTGGACAGACGGAGGCACTCCGTGGGCAGAGATTGTCTCCGGCGGAAATCCTGCAGATCGATGTATCACTGTCACCTACAACACCGTCGGAGCCAAATCAATAGAACTTTCAGATGGCACAGGTAGTACTGTCACTTGCGTAGCCGAAACACCCGATGAAAAGCTTCAATCCTACATTGATCCGGAGTGGGAGGAGTTCTAGTAGTTTTCTCTATTTCTTAGATACTTTTTACCCCAATGAGCTGACTTCTAAACACCTACGACAGTCTAAGGTGTTTAAAACCGCTTAAAATAGCCCTTTTAAACACTAAAGACTGCAGTGTTTAGTGTTTAGAGAAAAGAGAAAGAAATACGAATTACGAATCAAGAATTACGAATTACGAATCAAGTGTTACGAATTACGAATTAAGAATTACGAATTACGAATTAAAACGCG
>CAZROQ010000048.1:0-4810 GCA_964601755.1 uncultured Candidatus Saccharibacteria bacterium | reverse complement strand
TCAGAAAATGACCCTAAAGGAAAAGATTAAAAACTAAACTACGATATATCGTAGTTTTGTAGAATGACCGTAGGATAAATAATCCTCAGGGCTTTGCTTCGAGAGTGTTCGATATAATGCCCACCTACAAGCAAGTGGGTACTTTGCGATATGCACCAATCAACTTAAAAAGAAAACTTGTCTTTAAAGAAATCCCACCGAGAAAAAATTATTGCCAATAGTGCGATTATAATACCCGCCAAAACACCAAACTCATTATGTGCTCCAACAAATATTCTTTGTATGGCAACAATAACAACAATTGCCAAACTTAAAACCAAGTATGGCTTTCTCCAAGATTTGTTTTGATCAATAAAGTACCAAAGCAGATACAGAGCAAAAACCGTAATTATTATGTGAGCTGAAGCATCGTGCTGAATATCACTGCCCCAAAGAGATTCCGGAATAGCTTTAAATATAACCAACCCAACAGCAGATACCAAAGTGTACACGGCCAGCGTTCTAAGTTTTGCTGATTTGGTTAGAGGATCTTCGTCATGCCTCCAAAATGCAATTTTCATTGCTTTTATTTTATCACATATGGGAGAAAACCCATGTATCTGGAACGCTTGATGGCACTGCCAAGCATTCGTTGATTTTTTGCGGTGAGACCTGTCTGTCTTCGTGACTTTATTCGCCCATGAGGGTTAAGAAAGCCCCTTAGAAGCTCTGTGTCTTTATAATCGATGTGCTTTATGTTGTTTTGTAGAAATATGTCCATAGTTATAATTTTGTAGTTAAGTTTAAAGCTAGAAAGGGATGTCGTCAGGATTTATCTCTTCTTCCGGATAATCGATCTGATTTCCTGAGTCATCACCTGTGTTTTGACTTTGATCCTCACTCTTGTCTTGCGCTACCGGCGCTCCTCCACCCGACTTGGGACCAAACTGCACACGATCTGCAACTATCTCTGTCCTGTATTTTTTCTGACCATCTTGATCTTCCCAACTTCGTGTTTGCAAGCGACCTTCAACCATAGCGGTTTGGCCTTTCTTTAGATACTGACCACTTGTCTCGGCCTGTCGTCCAAAAACAACAATGTTATGGAACTGAGAATCCTCTTGCTTCTGGCCGTTTTTGTCTTTGTAAACTCTATTTGTGGCTAAAGAAAAAGTGGTTACCTGAACTCCGGAAGGCAAAGACTTTACCTCAGGATCTCTGGTTAAATTACCAATGATGATTGCTTTGTTTAGAAACATAAAGATTTATTAAGGTTTAGTATTATAGGTAAACTATATCTGATTTACTTTTCCTTTGAAAGGGGGTCTTCAGAGCCTAATTCTTCAAGCTGTTTCTCTTCTTCTTGTGCAACTTCCTGCTCAACACTTTCCGGAGTATCCGCTTTTGGATCTTTTTCTTCTTGAATATCGGTGTTTGCGCCCACAAGCGTCTCTATGCTCTTGTCGAGCTCTGTCTCGGATACTTCTTTGCCTTTTTGATCATCTTCTTTTTTTTGTCTTACCTTTCTATCTTCTTCTCTTTTGAATATTGACCCACCATAAAGCGTGGTCTCTTTGAGAGTTTTAACAAGAATAACTCTAAGAACCGCAGGCTCTTTAGAAACTTCTTCTTCTATTGTTTTAATTTTCTCAGGATCACCCTCAAACTTAACCCAACCAAAATAGGCGTCATCAAACTTAAGATGACCCGTTTCTTTCTTTTGGACTATGGTATAAGCCAATCTTCTCAACTGGGGCGCCTGTTCCGCAAAGACGGAACCTTTATTATTTTCGATTGTCTTTTTTATTTTTCCGAAGTGCTCTCCCAGATTTTCTTCGGGAATTGTGGGGATAATGTGAAAACCAAGCTCGTAAATTTTTACCTGATCTTCAGAGCCACTATCAGACTCCTCTTCGACCTGTTCGGTCGATTTTTTATCTTCATTCATATTTTTTATTTGTCGCAACCTGTTAATTTAATTTTAATTCACTGGATCGTGCATCTAAAAGAAGATGCACGAGATTACGACAGCACGAAAAGAGTAACAAAGAAAAATACAGAAATCAACTCTCTATGAATAACCCCGCCCATTTCTCGATTCTCATTGAGACATTGGAATTCAAATATTGAGGTTTATTGAGGTTAAACCTCGATATTTTAGAGTTTTGGAACAATTTCACCACCACTCTAAACACTAAATACTGCAGTCTTTAGTGTTTAAAAGGGCTATTTTTAGCGGTTTTAAACACCTACACCTGCAGTCGTAGTGTTTAGGGGTCAAGCTAGATCCTTTTTGTAGAGACCTTGTGAGAGCATGGTTTCCACAGAAATGAAAGTTTGTAATTATCCATTTTTAATGGTGTAGAACCTTCGAGGTTCTACAGAAGGTTAGTTACCCTAAAAACGCACCTCCTACAAAATAACTAGAATTCCCAAAGCATCTATGATGCAAAAATCAACCAAAAACGCCCTCCTACAAAAGAAGGGCGTAGAGATGTCTCAAGGGAAAAGGCCAAAACCACTTGACCACCCACAGTCTGACCCGACCAAAGTGAGTCGATTCAGAGATGACGATGTCGTTGGGGACATCAACTCGTCTCGGGTCAAAGGACCCGTAGATAAGCCATTGATGCATTTCATCGAAGTACTGCATGGTTCCGATGACACCTCTGGCCAAGACCAGCCACCAAAGAAAGGTGTAGATAACCACCCAGAAGAAAACCGACAGAAAGACACCGAACCAACCGACAAACCAGTAGCCGATAACGGCAAAGATGCCCGCAAACAAAACAGCTTTCATTGGGTTTCCCTTTTAGAAAAGAACTAGAATTTCCAGAGCATATATGATTATAAAAATAATGTCAATTTTTTGTACTCGTCCACCACTTTTGGCATTTCCTGAATGTTTAACCCTGATAGAGCCGTTTTATGCCACCTTCGTTAATCGGAAAAAATCAAAAGCATTTTCCACCAACTGCTCGCGGACTTCATCTTCCGGCAGTTTTTTTATCGAAGCAATTTCTTTTACCACTTCTTTTACATACAGAGGTTCATTTCTCTTTCCTCTATATAGCGCCGGAGCCACATACGGCGCATCGGTTTCGGCCATCATTTTATCTAGCGGTACATACTCAACCAGCTCTCTGTAATCTTTTGCAAAAGTAATAACCCCCGTAAAGGAAACCGTTCCCCCAAGATCAAGGAATCTCTGCGCTTGCTTTTTTGTGCCGGCAAAAAAGTGTGCGTTACATCTAACCTTGGAATTGTCTTCCAAGATCTCGAGCGCATCCTCGTAAGCATCCTTTTCTCCGGAACGAATGTGGAGCATAAGGGGTTTATTTATTTTGTTGGCCAACTCTATCTCCTTTTCAAAAATCTTTTTTTGGTTTTCAATATTCGACTCATCCAAGTGAAAGTAATCCAAACCAGTTTCCCCTATTCCAACCACCTTGGGATTTTTGGCTAAATCTAAATAATAATTTTCTTCAAAATCTTCAGCCCTCGAATTAAAACCTGAACCGCCAACTTCCTGACTATCTCGATGTATAGCAGATGTGTGTATTGGATGTAGGCCGACAATGGCGTAAACACCTTCCGTGTACTTGTTAGCCAGATCGACAGCTCGTTTGGATGTGTCTGTTTGAGTACCGACATTGATCATCCAAGTATCCGCATTCAATGTTCGCCCAATAACATCTTCTCTGTCTTCGTCAAAAGCAACAAAGTTTACATGGGTATGGATGTCTATGTATTTGGGTTTTTCTGCCATGGAAGTTTATTAAAAATATCATACTTATCTTCCTCAGGTGGAACCGCAAACTCTGAGTATTTATCTTTTGGTTTATATGTTCCTTCAATAAACTCAACAGGTGCTTCTTCTATAACAGCAAGAGGAGTGCTTTCACTGCCCTCTCCCATAACCAATGTGGCGGATGAAGCCAGTGTGTCGGCAATATTGAGCTGGCTAAATTTTATTTTTTGTCCGAACAGACCACTTTTTTGCCTATAATCTCTTAAGGGTGCGAAGCCGGCAAAACCGATAGCAATACCAACCGAACCGCGTCGCAAAGGAAGACCTATTGAATCAACGATTAAAACCCCCACCTCTTTTAGCGCGTAATTTTCTTTTAGCCACTCTTTTATTTCCTCTGCATTTTTCTGTGGTTCTTTAAGGGGTAAAATATAATATCCATCGGCGTTACTTTCGTCTATTCCCGCACTTAAAACAATTGAGTTGTTTGTGATTGTAACAACCCTATGACCAGATTCATAAAAATAATCCGACTCTCGTTTTATCAGCTCTTTTTTGGAAACCTCTCCTTTAGAAAGGCATCTCCCCCGCCAAATACTAACCACCTTGGAAGACACTGCCAAAACAGACTTCTCCGGAATCTCATCGACAGATTCTTTAATTACAGAAAATAAATCATCCTGAGGTGGTATGAGTTTTCTTGTTTGAATTGCTTTTATTTTCATATCCTCGGGAAAAGAGGTTCAGTTGGTTTTTTATTTTCTTTAATCAGAGAAATTATTTTTTTTGATGTCTCAGGCATAAAGGGTTCGAGCATCACACCAACTTCATAGAGACCCAAAACAAGCTCTTTTATTATTTTCTTTGCTTCTTCCGGATTTTCGGCTATCAGATTAAATGGTTTAAATTTTTCTATTTTTTCATCAATGGAAGATATTTTTTGCCAAACCACGTCAGATGCCTTTTGAAGATCGAAAGAATCAAACTCTTTTTTATAATTATCCAAAAAACCTTCTTTTTTAAATTCAACAGGAGCGCCCAGATTTTTTTCTGCCATAGTCATAACTCGAGAAACCAAGT
>CAZROQ010000047.1:1820-4817 GCA_964601755.1 uncultured Candidatus Saccharibacteria bacterium | reverse complement strand
TTTTTAATTGAGAAATTGGAACTTGAAAATTCAATGAAAATTGAAAATTGTAAATTGAAAATTGGAAATCGCTTGTCCCGAGCGTAGTCGAGGGGAAAAAGTTGTAGCATTTGCAATGTCACAGGCTATGTTGAGAGATAGGTGGGGTTGTTCAACACCTTTCAAATTGCCTGTTTTTCTCGTACACTATCGTCTATGAATATTTCAATCGGTATTGTCGGTTTGCCGAATGTTGGCAAATCAACACTTTTTAACGCACTAACACGCAAAGCGGTAGCCGCGGAAAATTTCCCTTTCTGCACGATAGACCCATCTGTCGGAGTTGTCGGTGTACCTGATGAACGGCTTGACAGGCTTGCGGGATTTTCAAACTCGGAACAAAAAATTCCGGCAGTTATTGAATTTGTTGATATTGCCGGTTTGGTTAAAGGGGCTTCAGAAGGAGAGGGGTTGGGTAATCAGTTTCTTTCACATATTAGAGAAGTAGATGCTATTGCTATGATGGTTAGAATCTTTGAAGATGAATCCGTTCACCATGTTAGTGGAACCATTGATCCTCTTTCAGATATTGAGGTTATAAATACAGAGCTTGCTTTGGCTGACTTGGAAACGGTAAGCAAGAGAATCGAAAGAGTTGCCGGCGACATAAAAAAGGGAGATAAGCAGGCCATAAAACAAGAGGCATTTTTGCAGAAAGTAAAACAAACGATTGAATCCGGAGCCAGAGCAAGTAGCATCGACTGCGACAAGGAAGAAAGAAAAACACTTGCTGACCTCCATCTTTTATCAGCCAAGCCAATTATTTATGTTTTGAACAAAAAAGCTTCTTCTCATAATTTAGATGAGGGGGGAACTCACGAAGGTAGTAATCGATTTAAAGAACTTTCTGATTTTCTGAATTTTGTTGATGATGACTATGTTTTTGTGGATGCCGGAATTGAGAACGAGATTAAAGACCTTGGACCGGAAGAAAAGAACGATTTTAGGAAAGAGCTTGGAGGTAGTCCGGATAGTGGTGTTGATGAATTGATAAAAAAAAGTTTCAGCTTGCTTGACCTGATAACCTTTTTTACTACTGGAGAAAAAGAGACTCGCGGATGGACCATCCCAAGAGAGTCGACTGCTCCAGAGGCCGGTGCCGCTATACACTCGGATTTTCAAGATAAATTCATAAAGGCGGAAGTTATTGGATGGAGCTCTCTTTTAGAATCCGGTTCTTATGGGATTGCCCGTGATAAGGGTCTTGTGAGGACTGAAGGCAAAGAGTATGTCGTTAAGGATGGTGATGTCATTGAGTTCAAGATATAACTCCCGGCAGTTTTTTGTTACTATGTGCATAGTATGAGTAAACTCAAACAATCAAAAATACTGAAGTTGGCACTAATCGCAAGCATTGTTATTGTTGCCAATCTATTTATAAATTACACACTTTCTCTTGTTTGGGAGGAACCTCGGTATGATGATTATTGCGACCCGATTCGCTATTCAGGCGAGATAGACAATAAGGAGAAATGCGAGTCTCTAGATGGTTTGTGGAGACAGAATGTTAAACCGGCGCCCGTAATGGAGGGAGAACGGCAAAATGGTTACTGTGATGTGAGCCACTATTGCCGACAGGTACACGACGAAGCCAGAGATGCATATGAAAGAAATATTTTCACTGTTTTGGTGGCGGTTGGTGTCGTGGTCTTTGTTTTGAGTTTGCTTTTGAGAAACAATTATGTTGTTTCCGTGTCTCTGAGTTTAGTTGCGGTACTTGATTTTATTATCGCCTCCGTTCGTTATTGGTCTAGCGCAGAAAGTATAACCAGAGTTATTATTTTGGCGGTTGCTCTAGCGGTACTGTTTTATTTGGCTTACAAGAAATTTGATGAATAAAAATGGAATTCTACGATCATAAAAAAATAGAAAAAAAGTGGCAGAAAAAATGGGAGAAAGACAAAACATATCAAACAAAAGAGAACTCCGATAAAGACACTTTCTATGTTTTAGATATGTTTCCTTACCCTTCCGGGGTCGGTCTTCATGTCGGTCACCCGAAAGGTTACATAGCGACAGATGTTCTCTCGAGGCACAAGAGAATGCAGGGCTACAATGTTCTCCACCCCATGGGCTGGGATGCTTTTGGTTTGCCAGCCGAAAACTACGCACTTAAGACAAAAACTCACCCCAAAGATGCCGTGGATAAAAATATAAAAACTTTCAAAAAACAGCTTTCCGTACTGGGGCTTGATTATGATTGGTCTCGGGAAATAAATACAACGGATCCGGAGTACTACAAATGGACACAGTGGATTTTTATAAAAATGTTTGAAAAAGGTTTGGCTTACCAGTCTGATGAGCCTATTAACTGGTGCCCTTCTTGTAAAACCGGTTTGGCAATGGAAGATTTGGAAAACGGCAGATGCGAGAGGTGCGGTAGCAAGATTGAAAAGAAAAATCTTCGTCAGTGGGTTTTGAAAATTACGGATTATGCCGACAGACTTCTCAACGATCTTGAGGGTCTGGATTGGCCGGAATCCATAAAGGAATCTCAGAGAAACTGGATAGGCCGTTCTCGAGGAACTTTATTTAATTTTGATATCAAAAACACGAATAGAAAGATTAAAGTATTTACAACAAGAGCAGATACACTTTTTGGAGTGACGCATATTGTTTTGGCTCCGGAGAACGATTTGGTAGATAAGTTGAAAGACAAGATAAGTAATTTCCCAGAGGTGCAAAAATACAGAGAACAGTCAGCTCAAAAAACAGATATAGAAAGAGGTGACCAAGATAAAGAAAAAACGGGTGTTGAATTAAAAGGAATCAAAGCAGTCCATCCCGCAAGTGGTGAGGAGGTTCCCGTATGGATTGCTGATTATGTTCTTTCTTCTTACGGGACAGGTTCGGTGATGGCCGTGCCGGCTCATGATCAAAGAGATTATGAATTCGCCAAAAAATATGGCTTGCCGATTAAGCGGGTTATAGCCCCCCTTTTTACCGATCCGGATAATC
>CAZROQ010000047.1:0-1810 GCA_964601755.1 uncultured Candidatus Saccharibacteria bacterium | reverse complement strand
CCGCCGAAGGATGAAAGGGGTGACCATGCTTATGTCGGTGAAGGCGTTTTAATTAATTCCGGAGATTTTGATGATCTGTCGAGTGAGCTTGGCAAAAAAGAGATCACTTCTAAATTTGGGGAGGAGAAGGTTCAGTATAAATTGCGTGACTGGGTTTTTTCTCGTCAGAGATATTGGGGAGAACCGATCCCGATAATCCATTGCCAAAAGTGTGGTCCTGTGGCGGTACCTGAGTCAGATTTGCCGGTAGAGTTGCCGGCGGTTAAAAGCTATGAACCAACAGGAACGGGGGAGTCGCCCTTGGCTAATATTTCCGAGTGGGTAAATACAAAATGTCCAAAGTGTGGCGGGGAAGGCAAGAGGGAGACAAACACAATGCCTCAATGGGCGGGTTCGTGTTGGTACTATCTTCGGTATATGGATCCGAAGAATGATAAGGGGTTGGTTGATCCGGAGATTGAAAAAAAGTGGTCTCCTGTTGATGTCTATGTTGGTGGCGCTGAACATGCAACAAGACATCTGATTTATGCCAGATTTTGGCACAAATTTTTAAGTGATATCGGATCGGTAAGTACCGAAGAGCCTTTTAAAAAGTTACAACATGTCGGTTTGATACTGGCTGAAGATGGAAGAAAGATGAGCAAGAGTCTTGAGAATACTGTTAACCCGGACGACATTATTGAAAAAGTCGGTGCTGATGCAATGCGTATTTACGAAATGTTTATGGGGCCTTTTGATCAGATAATTTCTTGGAGTGGAGATGGTGTTGTTGGCCCTCGAAGATTCTTGGAAAAAGTTTGGAATTTGTCTAAAAATACAAATCATGACGGTGGGGCCGATATTTCCAAGAGCTTGAATAAAACAATCAAAAAAGTGTCTTCGGATATATCCACAATGAATTACAACACTGCGGTTTCTTCTATGATGGAGCTTGTAAATGAGATGGAAGATAAAAAAACAGAGATTATAAAGACGGCTGATTTTAAAAAATTCCTTCAAATTTTGGCGCCATTTGCTCCTCACATAACAGAAGAACTTTGGGAATCTTTTGAAGAAAAAGAAAGCATCCATTTGTCTAATTGGCCAGAGTTTGACGAATCCCAAATCATGGAAACAGAGACCCCTATAGCTCTTCAGGTCAATGGCAAGGTTAGAGGTGAATTTGTGATTCCGGTGGATATGTCTGATGATGATGTAAAGAAGAAAGCTCTAGAAAATGATGATTTACAAAAATGGATACAAGGCAAGAATGTTAAAAAGATAATCCTTGTTCCTGGTCGCCTTGTCAACATTGTCACAGATCAATAAATGTTATATATTACAGAAGCTTTTTCGTAATCCAATTTAAGACTTGACTGCTTATAAAGTGTGTGATAAAAATATATAGTTATAAAAAATATGGCAAAGAAAACAACAAAGCAAAATAATATCAAGCTTAATTTCAGGCCCAAACAAGTGGTTTCAAAAATCCTTTCCGTTCTTGATGAA
This sequence comes from uncultured Candidatus Saccharibacteria bacterium, assembly GCA_964601755.1. Taxonomy (GTDB): domain Bacteria; phylum Patescibacteriota; class Minisyncoccia; order Phycocordibacterales; family CAZROQ01; genus CAZROQ01. Next base: position 322 of record CAZROQ010000047.1, on the reverse strand, counting down.
AGAGCAAGGGATGTTATTGTTTCCAGATACGGACTGGCAGATGATACAAACACCAAAACCCTTGAAGCTATTGGTAAAAAATACGGTATAACTCGTGAGCGTGTTAGACAGATAGAAAATTACGCCCTTAATACAATTCGTGAATCTGATATCTATCAAAAAAACCTAGAAGTTTTTAATGATCTAAAGGAGTCCCTTGATGATTTGGGAGGCGTTGTCGCTGAGCATGAACTTTTGAGTGCTATTTCTAAAAACGAAAGTATCCAAAACCAAATTCATTTTCTTTTGGTTGTGGGAGAATTTTTCTATCATGAAAAGGAAG
>CAZROQ010000046.1:0-5019 GCA_964601755.1 uncultured Candidatus Saccharibacteria bacterium | reverse complement strand
CCAAGAGGTCTGTTTTTTTTGAAATTTTTTCAATTTTGGGATTCACGCAAATTAAATGTCTGTGTTTTTCGGGGTCATAATTTTCCTGTTTTTGTATGGCAAAAACTTTTCCGGAGACTATAAAAATTCTCTTGGGTACTCCAATTTGAGGGGCGGCGATAGCAACCCCGTCTCCCTCTTTTTCCAGAGCCGTGATCATGTCATTTATAACCTTCTGATTTTCTTTCGAGGTTATTTCTTTTTCGGGTATTTCCTTAGAGATTTGTCGAAGCACAGGATCACCGCTTTGTACAATTTTCGGGCTTTCTTTCATATTAAAGAACAGTATCAGGATTTATATAAATGGCAAACTGGGGCGGTAGATTTCGCAACTTTTCCACCAGGTTTGCCTCAGGCCATTTGTCTGATTTTACCTTCATAACGGCATTCATTGAAAAACTTTTTCCGGGGGCTGTTTTGGGGGTCGGGTACACCACCGGCTCATAGTCTTTTAAGTAGCTCTCCAGTTTTTCCATTTCGTTTTTAACCTTTGTTTTGTGTCCTGACAGGTTTATTTTTATAAGCACGCTAAAGGGCGGATATTCAAAACTTTCTCTTTCGTGGACTTCTGTTCTGTAAAAATCAACCAAATTACCATCGTCTATTATTTTAAAGACATCTTGTTCGGGGGCTCTTGTTTGTATCAATAAGTCACTCGAAGAAACCTCTTGTAAAGTTAGGATGGTTTTTATAATCTTTTCTCTTATCCTGAAATCGGGTACTGAAAACAACGAATCGATTGAAGCCACGGCCGATGTTATTTCAGGAGTCTCGTCATTTTTGTCGGTTGGTAAAAGGTCGAGTGCCATGCTTGTCCCCACGCAAACTCCACCCGGGGTTTTAAGAAATTCTTCCATCTTTTTTTGTGCCTGCTTGCGTGTTTTGGTGTGTTCACCATCAATAATAAAAAGAGACTCCGAATTTACTAATGTAGCCACTTCTTTTTGAACCAACTCTGTACCTATACCTAAAGGAACCAGATTCCAGCTGTTACAGTTTTTACAAAATTCTTTTGAGCTTCTGGTCTCACCGCAGGAATGGCAAACAAAAACATTCTCTCTTTCGAGTTTGTGCAGTACTACCGGTTTTCCACAAGAAAGGCAGTTTACGGTTGTCTGGCAGTCTCCACAGACGGTCGTCGGAGCGAGCCCTTTTCTAGTTGCGTATATAAACAGTCTTTTTTTGCTCTCTTTATTTTCTTTTATTTTTTTCTCTAAATCTTTGCTTAACACTCTGAAGCTCTCGGCGTCTTCTCGCATATCTTTAATAATAATTCGAGGACTACTTGGAATCCTAAACCTTAAAGCGGAAGAAGATGCGTAAAGACCCTGTTTGTTTGCCCAAATCAACTCTGTTTGCAGGAGTGAGTCGCCATAAAATATTTTTGCCGAGCTTTCTTTGGCTAGTATCTGCCCAATTATTCTAATGTCACAAAAAGGTCTTTTAAGTGTCCGGTATCCATCATTGTTTTGATCTTCAAATATATAAGACCCAATATCCATTCTTGGTAAACCCAAAAAAGATCCGGTGGCAATTATTAAAATGGGCCTATCATTTTGTGTTGCTTCGTCCCACCTGCTTTTAATTTTTTGGGGTGTTAGGTTTGAGTGGAAAACAAAAGTATTTTTTTCGATGCCTTTACCAATAGCCTTTTCTATTCTTTCGATATCATTGACTGTTGGCAGGCAAAAGAAAACGGAAGAACCGCGAGCAAATTCTTCTCGTATCAAGCTTTTGTAGTTGGCTGTTCTGTCTTGCTCGTTGCTTTGAATCAAAAGGGTTTCGTGGTGGCTGGGGGATTTTCTTTGTGACGGCTCGGGTCTTTTTTCTAATTCCTTCAGTATTTGCTGTGGCAAAATCGAGTTGAGTATTGACCCTGCAGAGGTGGCATAGTAGTTGGCCGATTCTTTGGCAGCTTTTATGTGTCCTTCAGGTAGATACTGTTTTTGCAGACACTTGGAAACTTTTTTCATTTTGTGGTCGGCTTGCCTCAATGGCGTTTTTTCTTTCCTCGCTTCTCTTGTTGAAATAACTATTCCGGGGACTTCTCTTTTTTGTATCGGCACAAGAACCAAAGAGCCTGGGTTGAGTTTCAGGTTGGTAAAATAGGAGAGGTGCTCTTTGCGTATTCCTCTGGTTATTGGAATTATATCGACAATCTGCATTTTTAGAGATTGATTTTAAATATCTGATCCCTCTCCACCACATAGCCGGTTTGTTGATCAGTTGAAACAAACCTTGGAATATCACCGCCATAAAGGGGATGCATATTCTGATTGAATCTTGTATCAATCTCAAAGACATAAACTCCTTCCCCGAGTGATGCCACAAGAACATCATCCCTGTCTTTGTAGAAATATACCGTTCTTATTGGATCTATCGGCTCAAAGACGGTTATTAGAGAAGAGCATTCCGGAGTGCAAAAGTACTCCGGCCTTTCTTCGACTTGGCCACTCCATGAGACGACCACCTTATTTTTTTCCAGCCAAACTTTTTGTTTGCCACCCATACTTTCAAGAGGGTTCTCTTTTGTGGGTCTATCATATTCAAAAGCCATACTTCTTATGGAATCAAACTCTTTTGTGTCTTTACTCACCTCCAAACTGTCGGCGGTGTGGGGGAGGAGGAAAGGGTTGATTGTCACTTTTTCGTAATCCTCGAAGTTTATTGTTTTTCCCCAAGGCAGGTAGCCCGGCTTAATTGCGTAAACAGCTTTTGTTTCTTTTGAGATGCCCGAGTAAACTATTTTCTCTTGACCTTCTTCAGATACACCAATTTCTTTGGTGCCGAGAAGAAAAGTTACTTCTGGTTGGTGGGTTTCGATTGTGAGCTCGCTTCCACCAAATCTGGGCATAATAGAGCGATACTCTGTTGCGTGAATATAGGTAAAAAACAAAACCAAAATTAGGGTTATTAAAGCAGTCCAGATAAACCACTTGAGGCCCATTGCTTCTAAAATGGGCAGTTCTTTGAAGAATTTTTTTAGTCTTGCCATAGGGTCAATTTATAGGAAACCCCGCCTTTGAGCAAGTGTTGAACGAGTACATTGCTTTGACACCATAAGCAGTGTGGTATACTAGAAATCTCGAGTGGTAAATAATGTGAACCACCACATTGGTGTCTAATCCGTTTTATGTCTTTACCAAAAAACCCTTTTTCAAAGGAATACACACTGGATATCCTAGAGCAGTACAGTAAAAACAATCCTTCCGAAAGAATAGCAGATCGTACTACAACACTGCAAAACTCAAACCAATCCCTCATCTCTCGAAAAAACTTTTCAGGGCATATTACAGCAAGTGCACTAGTTCTTGATAGTACTCTTTCAAAAATATTACTTGTACAACATAAAAAATTAAACAAATATATCCAGCCGGGTGGTCATGTCGATGATACGGACGAATCACTCTATTTTGCGGCAAAACGTGAATTAGAAGAGGAAACGGGTTTTTTAAATACATCCTTTATACCTTTCAATGAAGCATTCCCGGATATTCCGATTGATGTTGATATTCATACGATACCCGAAAATACAAAAAAAGAAGAACCGGAACATCTACATATTGATTTTCGTTACGTTTTTATCTTAGAAAATGATAATCAGGGAAAAATAAGTGAAGAGGAGATAGGAGACACCGTCTGGAAACCAATAAAAGAATTTGAACGTGCGAATATTGATACCAGCCGAGTTGTGCAAAAGATTAATAAACTTATTTCCAAACAACGTGACAAACTTTTCTTTGATAAAATCATGCGCACATTTTCTCTCGACATTAAAAATTACAATGTAGTAATGGTTTCGCACATTGTCCCAGACATCCCGCCTTTTATTAATGTCATACAAAGTTTGGCAAAGAAGGTTACCGTCATACCAAAACCCAATTCAATTTCTACAAATGTTCTATCAAAAATTCCTCAGGAATTAGTTTTTTCGGTTTCCAGAGAACAACTTCGAGATGAGTCAATATTGCAAAAGCTATTTCCGAAAAATGAAAAAAGTCTCATCATCGACATTGGCGGATATTTTGCAAGTAAAGAATTTATAAAGTTTAATAGTAAAGAAAAAAGGGTGCTTGGCATTGTTGAAGATACAGAAAACGGACTGCAGAAATATGAACAGTTTAGTAATGATGATCAGTTGCCGATAGTGTCAGTCGCTAGAAGCGAACTCAAACAAAACGAGGATGACCTTGTCGGATACAGCGTTGCGTTTTACACAGAATGGTTAGTCCGCAAACACAGACATTTGCCGAGATATCTTACATGTGGAATTATCGGATATGGGAAGTTTGGCAAAGGAGTGGCAAAATATCTCTTTAATCAGAATATTAAGCCGTTAGTATATGATACTAATCCCATAAAAACTGTTGAAGCCTACAAAGACGGGTGTATTCCTGTTACAAAAGAGGAAATGCTATCTAATAGCGAATTAATATTCGGCGCTACGGGAGATACCTCAATCAATACGCAGGATTTTCTTAGAATCCGCCCTGGATGCTACATTGCTTCGGTTACTTATTCAGATAGCGAATTTAATTTGGATACTATTAGTAAGCATTTGAATACCAGCATTGTAAATGACTTTGTTAATAAATATGAAAATGAGGATACCTATTGGTACTTGCTTAATAACGGCAACGCAATAAATTTTATAGACCGCGATGGAGATCGTGTGTCTAATTTTATTAGACTAGTTCAAGGAGAAATTTTGTGCGCCTTACAAAAACTTACAGGAGACGAATTGTCGCACGGTATTCAGGAGGTAAAACAAGAAGATAAGAAAAAAATCGCACACACATTTCTTAATCATTATGGCACATAGGTATAAGTATGCCTGCCCGAAGAAAAGAGGACAGGGGCCTTTTTTTCTGACCCCCTTTATTTCTTCTATTTTCTCCCCACCTTTTTTACCCCTATTTTAAGCTATTTTAAACACTAAAGACTGCAGTGCTTAGTGTTTAGCGGGTGGCATAAATGGTG
>CAZROQ010000045.1:0-5039 GCA_964601755.1 uncultured Candidatus Saccharibacteria bacterium | reverse complement strand
AAGGGTTTGGCTGTTCGCCAATTAAAAAGGTACGCGAGCTGGGTAAGTGGAAATGAGCCCAGCTGGTCTCTCACGAGGATAAAAAAGAGAGACAAATAAACTGACTCATAACGGTGGAGCCCCAATGCCATGATACAATCAAGGTAATGGGTAATACCGTGGGAAGTCTAGGTATAATTTTCAAGTTCCAATTTTCCTCTCGACTACGCTCGGGACAAGCAATTTTCATTGAATTTCACAATAAAACCAATTTTCAAAGGTAATATTATCTTTTGAGAATTGAACATTGTGACATTGATCATTGATTGAAAATTTGAAATTGTAAAATTAAAAATTATACTAATGACCCCGTAACGACTTGTCTCGGCCTTGAGTCGAGGCAGAGTGAGAACATGAGAGGCATCTCTGTTCTTGCTAACACGTCAGCTCCGGTTTGGTAATTCCGGAGAAGGTATAGTCTGGTCCGCTGGGAACAGCGGGATGCATAAATAAAAACAACTGTCAGACCGTCAATGACCTGATTATAATCGGATCATTGACAATCTGAATCCACTTCGAGATTTTCGTCCTTGAAAAGTGTCCCGATTTTGATTTATCAAAATCGAGGGTCCCGACCAAAGTGTCGGGAATAGAACCAATCAACTTACGGCGGCCTCGAGTAGCAATATTCGAGATTGCAAGTTGGCTATATGCTGGAAATCCTGAAAAGGACAATCAGCAGGAAACCTGATTAATTTTCAAATATCAATTTTCAGTTTTCATTCAAAAACCAATGTCTCAAAATTCAAACATTGATTCATTGAACATTGATTGAAAATTGTAAAATTAAAAATTGAAAATTTTTAAGGGATCCTCAGAGACTGAATGCCAACCATCCCTTCGGGATGATGTTACAGTCCAATGCAATGAGTAATCATTGATATCATGCGTAAGACAGGTTGGTCTCCTATCCACTGCAGGCGTTGATTCTTGAGGAGATTTGTCCCTAGTAAGAAAATTGCTACTTCATAAGGAAACTTATGTTGATAAAGTGGCTATAACGGTGAAGCCTTCATAAAATTGCGGTTTGAGAATTATGCACAATACGGTCTAAGTTGTGTTATAATTTGCTTGAGGACCGTAGTTCAATTTAAGGTAATACCGTGGGAAGTCGATCAAATAACAACTATGCGTATATTGCTGGATTTCTTGATGGAGATGGAAGTTTAATGCTCCAGATCAAGAAAAGAAGTGATACAAAATATGGTGTTCGCATGATGGCAACTATTTGTTTCTATCAGGATACGCGACACGAAAAACCATTAATTTGGATGAAAAAGGTCTTGGGCGTTGGATACATTTCTAGACGCAAGGATGGAATGACCGAACTCCGTGTTAATGGTTTTAATCAGGTTAAGAGGATTCTCAAGTTGTTGTTGCCACATATACGTTTTAAATGTATACAGGCACAAACACTTATTAAATCTTGTGAAATTTTAGAAAGAACAACTTTGCAAGATTTAAGTTGTTCTAAAAAAAAGACACTGATTAATTACATATGGCGCATCCAACAAGAAAATTATTGTTCTAAAAAAAGAACAAAAGAAGAATTGTTAGAGTTATTAGATTTGACCCCGTAACGACTTGACGCATTTGCGTCAGGCTCATACACAGAGGAATCATTTCGTAGAAAATGACAGCTTGTATGGGCAACACGCCACCACCCCCATCACTTGGCGGGTGAAGATATAGTCTGTGCTCCTAGAAATAGGGGAATAAACGACGAGAGGACCGGGATGGACTGACCTCTGGTCTACCTGTTGTCGCGCCAGCGGCACCGCAGGGTAGCTATGTCGGGCACGGATAACCGCTGAAAGCATCTAAGCGGGAAGCCGTCTCCAAGATAAGGAATCGTTATCAGGCCCGTGAAAGACGATCACGTTGATAGGCACCAGGTATACGCACAGTAATGTGTTCAGCCGAGGTGTACTAATTAGCCGATTCTGCCAGGAAACGCAGACGCGAGCCTCGTAGCCCCGATTTATCGGGTGATACGGGGTTATATCCCACATTCATTTGTGAGGATAAACAATACTTGTTTCATCTTGCTTAGGGGAATCATGGTTTAGGTTGCTAGGGTACTAGGATACTAGGACGCTAGGTTGCTAGGGTGCTAGGTAGAAAATTGATTGAACATTGTATGCTGGTGCTTCAGCGAGAGGGCCACACCTGTTCTCATTCCGAACACAGCAGTTAAGCCTCTCAGCGTTGATGATAGTCCCTCTGGGGCGAAAGTAGATCGGCGCCAGCATAGAGTGTTTAATCAATTTTCTAAGACGGAGTTAGCCCCTCTGGGGCGAAAGTAGATTGCCGTCAGTATGGAATACTCAAGTCACAAAAAACCCAAAACTTTTCTAAAGAAAGGTTTTGGGTTTTTTGTTATGATATGAGATATATGAACTGGTGGGCAAGAAGGCGTCAATTGATAATACTTTTGATAATCTTTACATTTTTAGCTTTATTGGCTTTTGGTTTTTATTATTTTTTCTTGAATAAGGAGCCAACTTGTTTTGATGGATCTCAAAATGGTACAGAATCCGGCATCGATTGCGGTGGCGCTTGTGACAAGGTTTGTTATTCAGAAGTTAATCCTATTTCAGTTTTGTGGTCTAAAGTCTTTCCGGTGGATGATACAAGCTACAGCGCTGTTGCTTACATTGAAAACTCAAATAGCAATGCGGTTGTTAGAAGTCTGGATTATACCTTTAGTTTCTTTTCTCCCTCCGGCGAAAAAGTTTCTGAAACTTCGGGGAATATTTTTGTTCCGAGCAATCACCGAATTGGTATTTTTGAAGGACCTGTAAGGTCTAATGCTCAGATATCAAAAGTTGAGTTCTCTTTTAATGATAGAGCGGAGTGGTATAAAGACACAGGTCAAGACCGAAAAATTCGGGTCGAAAATGAGCAATTAATTGGCGGAAGTTCAGATAGCCCTCGAGTTGCCGCTAATTTGATTAACACGACTATAGACCCGCTCAAAGACATCGAGGTGGTTGTTATTGTTTATGACGATGTTGGTAATCCGGTTTCAGCATCAAAAACCTTTATTGAAAGAATTGAAAAAGACGGCTCTAAACAAATTGTTTTTACTTGGCCCGGAGCTTTTAAGCTTGCGGAAAAAACTTGTGAGGTGCCCATAGATGTTGCTTTGGTTATCGATAGGTCGGGAAGTATGAATGACGACGGGGGAGATCCACCCCAGCCTTTAACAGCCGTTAAGAATTCAGCACAAGTTTTTGTTGACGAGCTGAGTACGAATAAGGATCAAGTTGCCGTTGTTTCTTTTGCTACGACTGCATCGACCCCGATTGATATAGGTTTAAGTTCAAATAAAAACCAAATACTAGGAGCTATTGATGGTGTTGAAATCGGAACAGATGGAATTCAACACACAAACATTGCAGACGGTCTGGACAAGGCCAAAGGCGCTTTAAGTCGAGCACGGGCAACGACAACAGCCAGAAGAGCGGTGGTGCTTCTAACTGACGGCATCGCGACTCATCCCCAAAAAGAAGGCGACAGCGAGTTTCCGGAAAATTCCGCAATTTCTATTTCAAAGGAGCTTTCTTCTATGGATACCCAAGTTTACACAATTGGTTTGGGAGAGAATGTGAACCCCGACTTTCTGGAGAACCTCGCCACTTCTCCGGAGCACTTTTTCTTGGCGCCAACGACTAATCAGCTCACCTCCATATACACACAGATAGCCGAGTCAATCTGTTCTTTGGGTCCTAAGGTTGTGGAAATTATCCCAACCGTGGATACGGGTCGTTAACTGGGTTAAGCTTCGGCTTTGTGTATAATCAAAGGAATCTAATTCTATGTTTTCTGCTTTATTAAAAAGATTTTCGGTTGATTGGGTGCTTCTTTCGGGAGCGGTAATTTTGTCTGTTGCCGGACTGGTAACAATGAACAGTTTCTCTGAAGAAACTATTTTCTTCGAGCGACAAGTGCTCTGGCTTTTTATATCGGTTTTTATTTTCTTTATTTTTTCTGCTATCGATTGGCGCTTTCTCCGTAGGACCGGAGTTGTTGTAGCTCTTTTTTCGGTTGCTATTTTTTCTCTCTTGCTTCTTTTTGTGGGCGGTTCGGTGATTAAGGGCGCTCAAAGTTGGTTTGCTTTCGGCGGTTTTTCTATTCAGCCTTCTGATCCGGTTAAGATTATTTTGATAATTACTTTAGCCAAGTACTTTACAAGGCGTCATATAGAAATTAGAAACATAAGACACATACTGGTTTCCGGTATTTACGCGTTTGTTATTTTTGCCTTGGTTTTTCTTCAGCCCGATTTTGGTTCGGCGATTATCCTGTTTCTTATTTGGCTGGGTATGGTGTTGGTCTCGGGGATTTCTAAAAAACATTTGCTGGCGGTTTTTTTGATAGGTTTGACCGCTTTTGCCGGGCTTTGGCTGTTTGTTTTTCAAGACTATCAGAAGGCGCGAATACTCACTTTTATTGATCCCTACACAGATCTTCAGGGTGCCGGATACAATGCGTATCAATCAACCATAGCTGTCGGCTCGGGGCAGATGTTGGGTAAGGGGGTCGGCTATGGGACGCAGTCAAAACTCGAGTTTCTTCCCGAGTATGAAACCGACTTCATTTTTGCATCCTTTGCGGAGGAATGGGGGTTTGCGGGCTCGTTTTTGATTTTTGTGATTTTTGGGGTTGTTATTTGGCGAATTGTTCAGATAAGCAAGTATGGGGCGACCAACTTTGAAACTCTCTTTGGTTTGGGTGTCGCTGTTTTGTTTATCAGCCACATTGCCATTCATGTCGGTATGAATGTGGGTCTGCTTCCAATAACGGGAACAACCATTCCGTTTATGAGCTACGGCGGGTCTCACCTAGTTACCGAGTTTGCATCACTCGGAATTATTTCGGGGATGAAGAAATATAACAAAACTTTTAGGGAGGAGTAGTGGTTAAAAGTCTTCACCAAAGCAGACATTGAAGTGGGCGCGATCAATATTGGCGTTGCTTCCACCGCCATTTAAGTC
>CAZROQ010000044.1:0-5045 GCA_964601755.1 uncultured Candidatus Saccharibacteria bacterium | reverse complement strand
CATATTTTTACGCAATAAAGGTAAAGCAGGTTCAATGGCCTGGTTAAGAAAATCGCGACAGGGCAAAAATGATAGGAATAACTCCGGCTTGGTTAAGACGAAGCGGAAGATAGGTCGATGTTCCGCCATAAACCTTGTTCCCCCTAACCTGCTTAGCATAAGTGATAGGGACGGGTCTTTCTGCTTCGGTAATAAAAACAATCGCTGCAATAACAGCCACGGCAATAGCGGCGAAAGCTATGTAGGTTGGTATTTGATCGGCAGAAAAAGTAAAAGCAGTCTGGCTAACCACCGTTGGAACTTGAGCGACAATACCTGCAAAAATTATCAAAGAAACGCCGTTACCAACCCCGAATTCACTTATAAGCTCACCAATCCACATAAGAAGAATGGAACCGGCTGTAATAACAATAACATTCGTCATCATCTCAAAAGTGGAAAGATCACCCAAGACACCCTGTCTTTGCAAAAGTAAAAGGAAACCAAAACCTTGAATCAAAGCGAGCGGAACAGTCAGCAGTCGCGAATACTGCATAAATTTCTTTTTACCCGCCTGACCTTCCTCTTGATACAAAGATTTAATGCGAGGCGACATAATTGTCATAAGTTGCATAATAATCGAGGCGGTGATGTATGGCCCCACACCGAGCATCATAATAGAAAGATTAGACAAAACTCCACCGGAAAAAAGGTCGAGAAGCCCTAGAAACTGATTACTGGAAAAGAAGCTTTCTAGACGAAAAGCGTCCACACCCGGAATCGGAATAACCGCCAAAAGGCGGAAAACCGCCAAAGCTGACAGTGTAAACAAAAGCTTAGTTCTGAGAGATTTGTCTCGAACAATAAGCTCTAAAGTATGGAAAAATTTTTTCAACATAATTTTAGTTCTTTACAGAACCGCCGGCTTTTTCTATTTTCTTTGTGGCGGAATCTGAAATTGTACAACCCGATACCTCAACTTTTTTTGTTATCTCTCCATTGCCAAGAATTTTAACACTAGGAATTTTACCACCTTGTTTTTTAAGAGCTCCTTTTTCAACAAGAGCCTTTGGATTAACATCGTCTCCGGACTCAAAGATTTCTTCGATAAGAGAAAGGTTAAAGACAAGTGGCTTTTTGGCGGACCGATCGGATCGAAGAGAACCGGAAGCGCTTTCTCCCCTAAGTTTGGGAATTCTTTTAATAACATCTCTCAAAGCTGGCCTGATTTTAGCTCCAGCTCTGGCCTTTTGACCTTTGTGCCCATGCCCGGAAGTTTTGCCTCGAGTTCCTCCTCGACCAACTTGTTTGGTCTTTTTATTTTTTGTATTTCTTTTTAGTTTGTGGGACTGCATAATTATTTCTTTTTAGATTTCTTCTCCGATTCTTTGGGCAATGAGAGCGACTTAAGAGCATTTACAGTTGCGCGAGCGTTATTTATGTGGTTTTTACTTCTAGAAAGAATCTTGGCGCTAATATCGTTGATACCCGCCATTTCCAAAACGGTTCTAACCGCTCCTCCAGCCTTAACTCCTTTACCCGGAGCCGGAGATATAATAATCTTTGAACCGCAATATTTTGCCTCTGCCTCATGAGCAATGGACTTTTCATTTGTGTAAGCCACTGTGATCATATTTTTCTTGGCGTTTCGAGAAGCTTTTTCTATGGCCAAAGAAGTATCGGTTGCCTTCCCGAGGCCAACACCAACCTTGCCTCTTTTATCTCCGGATATCAGACAAACACTAAAGCTAAACCTGCGACCGCCGGCCATAACTCGAGCCACTCTTCGAATGCTGACAATCTTTTGATCAAACTCAGTCCTTGCTCTTCCTTCAGTTCTTTTTCTTCGATCGGGTCTTCGATTTTTTGTTTGTTCTCTACCACCAAAACCGCCCGATTCTTTTTTGACCTGAGAATCTTTATTGTTTTTTGGTTCTTCCTTTTTTTGCTCTTTTTCTTTTGTTGCTGTTTCAGTCATAATTTTTTATTAAAACTTTAAGCCGGCTTTTCTAGCCCCCTCTGCCAAGGCTTTTATTTTACCCGTATAAATAAAACCACCCCTGTCAAAAACGACTTCAGAAATTTTATTCTTAGAAGCAACATCGGCAATAGCAATTCCAACGGCTTCTGCTTGCTCTGATCCCTTTTTATCTCCGGCTATTTTGCTGGAAATAACACCACCAATTGTTTGATTGCTGTCATCATCAATAAGCTGGGCGGAAATTCCGTTGTTTGATTTGAAGACAGCCAATCTCGGTCTTTTCTTGGTACCTACAACCTTGGCCCTTATTCTGGCGTGTCTGCGGTCTCTTTTTTGTTTTTTATCCTTTACAGCCATAATCTTTATTTTAAACAGATTTCTTACCCTCTTTTCTTCTTATAATCTCACCTTCGTATCGAATTCCTTTTCCTTTGTATGGTTCCGGCTTTTTAATAGCTCTAATTTCAGCAGTAAACTGACCAACCGCTTCTTTGTCTATACCGGAAACAGTAACCGTGTCTTTCTCAACAGCGACTGTCAGACCCTCGGGGATGTTAAGCTCTACCGGATGAGAAAAACCGACACTCAAAACCAATGTCTTTCCTTTCATTTCCGCGCGATAACCAACCCCCTCAATGACAAGTTTTTTAACAAACTCTTCGTTAACCCCCTGAATCATATTTTTTATATGAGAAGCAAAAGTTCCCCAAAGAGCTTTGGCATTTGAGTCTTCTGAATCAGGGTTTAAAGTAATCTTACCATCTTCGATGTTTATAGAAACCGGACCGCGAAGCTCTTTTGACAGCTGACCTTTTGGGCCCTTAACAGAAAAAACACTGTCATTAAAAGACGGTTCCGTGCCTTGTGGTATTTCTATAATTTGTTTACCAATTCTACTCATTTTAAGTTCTTACCAAATCTCGAATAAAACCTCTCCTCCAACATTGGTCTCTTTTGCTTCGTCTCCGGTCATAAGACCTTGTGGAGTTGATAAAACAACGATACCGTAGCCCTGTTTAACTTCTGATATTTCGGCTACTTTCTGATACTGCCTTCTGGAAGATTTGGAAATCCTTTTGACACCTTTGACTTTAGGTTTATTATTTTCGTACGAAACGGAAACAACCAAATGAGGGTAGCCTTTAATTTCCTTTTCTTCAAAACCGGCAACAAAACTTTTTTTGTCCAAAAGAGAAACAACAGCTCGTGTCATTTTGGTAGCCGGAACAATAAAAGTCTGCCTACCCGCAGAACCGGCGTTTTTCATTCTTGTTAAACAATCTGAGATTAAATCAACTGTCATATTACCAACTTGATTTCTTAATTCCTGGGATTTTACCTTCGTTTGCCATCTCTCGAAAACAAATTCGGCAAAGACCGAAGTCTCTCATGTAACCTCTTCTGCGACCGCACTTAAAGCAACGACGAATGGTCCTCGAACTGAATTTCGGTTCCTTATTAGCTTTAGCTATCCAAGATTTACGAGCCATAATAAATAAATGTAAAAACAATTAAACAAAAAGCGCTTTAGCGCGTTCGGCAATACTATCAGAAAAGGTCTTATCGTCAAGCATTTTAGACCTTTTAATTATTTACATCTTCTTCAGAAAATGGGAACCCCAAATACTTTAAGTACGCTAGGGTTTCCTTCTTTTCTTTAGAGGTTGTAACTATAGTAATAGCCATACCAAAAACATTTCTTATCTCTTCATCTGAAGTTTCTGGGAAAATCGTGTGTTCTTTTATACCGAGAGTGTAGTTACCCATATCATCAACAGAGTCTTGGGAAACTCCCCTAAAGTCTTTGGTACGAGGCAAAGCAATGTTCAAAAGCTTGTCCAAGAAAGAATACATCATCCCACCTCTTAGAATCACCTGATAGCCAACACGGTCGCCTTCTCTTGTCTTGAAGGCGGCGATTGCCTGCTTAGCCCCGCGTGGTGCCGGCTTTTGGCCGGTTATCCTAGCCAATCTATCCTCGACAACCTCAATCTTTTCTTTGTTGTCACGAAAAGAACCTACACCGACATTAACAACGACCTTTTCGATTCTTGCAGTCTGCATTGGGTTTTCATAACCCAAATCATTTTTTAGAGCTTCAAAAGCTTTTTCTTGTTTTTCTTTAACGGTCTGCATAATGTTTAAATTTCTTTACCACTTTTTTTTGCAATACGAACTTTCTTGCCGTCTTTTTCCTCAGTGCGAACCCTTGTCCCTTTTCCGCTTTCAGGATCAACCAACATCACATTGGAGACATTAATCGGTCCGGCCTGCTCGATAATCTGACCTTTTTCTCCACTTTTTTTACCCTTTTGGTGAATCTTTTTAAGATTAACCCCCTGAACAACAACTCTTCCCTCTCTGGGTATGGAACGCTCAACAATACCGACCTTCCCTTTGTCTTTTCCCGTTGTAACTATGACACTGTCTCCTTTCTTAATTTTCATATTTTATTACTTAAACAACCTCAGGCGCTTGTGAAGCGATTTTTTGATATCCCTGTTCAGCTATCTCCCTTGGTATAGGGCCAAAAATACGACCGGCAATGGGCTCTTTGGTTCCCTTTTGTAAAACAACTACGGCATTGTCATCAAAACGAATATAAGATCCATCTTTTCTTCTGAATGGCTTTCGTTGTCTTACAACCACCGCATGCAGCACATCCTTTTTTTTGACCTGTTTTCTGGGGTCTGCTTTTTTAACAGACAAAACAAGCTGATCGCCAAGTCTGGCGTATCTTTTTTTACTTGCTCCAAGAATTTTAAAAACCTTTCCGATTCTTGCTCCGGAGTTATCTGTAATTTTTACCACTGTTTCTGGTTGGATCATAATTGTCTATAAACTAAACACTGGAAACTATCTTAAATCTCTTTGTCTTTGAAACCGGTTTTGTTTCCTCTATCAAAACCCTGTCGCCAACTTGGGCAGAATTTTCAGAGTTAACCACAGTGTACCTTTTTTGCCGTTGAACAAACTTCTTATACTTGGGATGCTGTTCATGGCGTTGAACCACGACAATCGCCGTCTCATCGCCTCCGGCAGAAACAACTTCTGCCCTCAAATTCTTTTTATTTTTCTTCTCCGC
>CAZROQ010000043.1:0-5070 GCA_964601755.1 uncultured Candidatus Saccharibacteria bacterium | reverse complement strand
CTTTCTACATTTCACAGGAAAACATTTTGCAAATCCATAATTTAGTGCTATAAGTAAAAAGGTTTAGTACAGTTTAGAAACCCAAATATCCCAACAAGGAGCCACTAGAAATGCCGAAGCGCGCCAAAACCAGAAAGAAACAGGTTGTCTTTTGCGTGATCTGGAAAATCAAGAAAGGAAAGGTTCAATTACTAGCCTTTCGAGTAAGAGAAGGGAACAAGGCATACCTGAAGTTTCCGTCTGCTGAAGGTGTTGGTCAGAACTACTCGACTCTCTTGGAGCAAGCGCTCGGCCAGGCTTGGCTGAAGATTGAATACAATCCGCGCGTTTCCGGTGGTATCGTGGATCTCGGCATGACTCCCGAAGGCAGGTTTTATTTGATTCCGTTTTACGCTACCTTCAGCTGTGAAGATTGTAGTTTGACACAGTGGCCCAAAGGAGCTCTCGGAGGTCCGGAATGGTTCTGTTTGAATGAAATCGAGAATCAAAAACACTGGACGACTCACCATAGGTGGCTTGAAGTAACAGCTATCTTGAGGAGATTCAGAGAAGAATCCAAGAGGGCTCGGATGAGGAGATCCGAACAAGGTGTTTCCGTCTGATCAGGCTACCTTTTTTAGTTTGGGCTTAATCAAAAAAGATGGGTGGGTGACCCATCCAAAATTTGGAAAAGCTCGTTCACCTACTTGCTTGTGGCAGGTAGGTGGGCGGGCTATTTTTTTAATGGCTTGTTACTTGCTTATTTTTACAATTTCACCTATACTCCAGATTATATGGTAAACCGAATGAGACACACAAAAGGGAAGAGCGCCAGACGCAGGGCGCATCACAAGGTTGATGTGCCTGCTGTAACAAAAGATTCAGAAACTGGTGGTCTTCGTATGAGGCATCGGGCTTCTGAGTCCGGGGTTTATCGAGGTAGGAATGTTCTTGAAGTAAAGAAAGAACAGATGCCTGCCAAGGAAGAAAAAAAGAGCAAAAAGTAATTCTTTGCTCCTTTTTCTTTTAGAAAGTTCGTTTAACAATATGGCAAATAGACATTTATCACGCTCTGTAGTTTTACAGTCCTTACACGAGGCGGATTTTAACAACACCACCAAGAAAAAAGCCTCGGCTATTCTTGAGCGTAATGCGGACGAGTTTGCTCCTGGCAGGAGCGATTTTTCATATATGGAGGCCATTTTTGATGGCATTCTTACAAAACAAAAAGATTTAGATAAGATTATTGAGGACGCCGCGCCTCAGTGGCCGGTTGAAAAAATATCCGTAGTCGATAGAAATATCTTACGGATAGGGCTTTTTGAGCTCCTTTTTGGTGATGCCAATGAGGTTCCGCCAAAGGTGGCAATCAATGAAGCTATTGAACTTGCTAAAACTTTCGGTGGCGAAACTTCTTCAAAGTTTGTTAACGGTGTGCTTGGTGCTGTTTATAAAGAGCTTGGTGAGCCGGACAAAGATGCTCAGCCCAGAAAGAAGGGGGACAGCAAACACGACATTCCTGACGAAGAGGCGCCGATTAAAAACCTTGTCGGAGCTGTTGTTTATGCAAAAAAAGGAGAAGAAATTTATCTGGCCTTGGTTCATGATGTCTTTGGCCACTGGACTCTGTCAAAAGGAAAACTTGAAAAAGATGAGGATCTTGAAATTGGCGTTGTCAGAAAAGTTAAAGAGGAGATAGGTTTAGATATTAAGATTACCAATCGACTTGGTCAGAACGAATATATTGCACACGATCCGGAAGAGGGTAAACTGCGCAAGCAAGTTACATATTTCTTGGCCGAGGCACCTTTTGCTGATTTGAAACTGGCAGAAACCGGAGGATTAGACGATGCAAAGTGGTTTAAGTTGAGTGATATTCTTGACCTAAATTTTTATGACGATATACTCCCGATTGTTACTGATGCAATAAAAACTTTATTAGAAAAAGAAGACGACTTCAAAAATAAGAATTAAAAATGGAACTGGAAAGATTTCAAGAAAATATCGGGGTCACCTTTAAAGACCCAGATTTACTGAAACGGGCGTTGACACATCGTTCTTACATAAATGAAAACCCCAGTAAATCACTTAAACACAACGAAAGGCTTGAGTTTTTAGGAGATGCCGTTATGGAGCTTGTGGTTACCGAATATCTTTTTGATGTTTATCCTGAAAAAAATGAGGGTGAGCTGACTTCCTATAGGGCCGCTCTGGTCAACACCCACTCACTTTCAGAAGTTGCCCAAAAGTTAGAAATAGAAAAGGTGATTTTAATGTCTCGAGGGGAAACAAAAGACACCGGTCGAGCCAGAAACTTTATTTTGGCAAACTCTGTGGAGGCCATAATCGGAGCGATTCATTTAGATCAAGGTTATCCGGAAGCAAAGAAATTCATAGATTCTTTTATAATTTCTCGTTTACAAGAAGTTCTTGAAAGCGGTTCTTGGATTGATGACAAAAGCTTGTTTCAAGAAAAAGCTCAAGAAGAGGTTGGTGTTACTCCGACTTACAAAACTTTAAAACAAGAGGGTCCTGATCACGCTAAACATTTTACTGTTGGTGTCTACTTGGGCAAAGAAGAGGTTTCCCAAGGAGAGGGCGATTCCAAGCAAGAAGCCGAGCAGGTGGCCGCACGCAAAGCACTTGAAGAAAAAAATTGGAAGTAACCAGAGTCTGCATTAGTCACCAATTTAAAACAGACGGCTTTTTTGTATTAAAGTTTTGAAGTCACACTAATCCGTATGACTTAAGTTTTTAATACGATATACTAATGGATATATGCGACTGAAAAGCTGTGAACTTTTGGGTTTTAAGTCATTTGCCAGAAAAACTGAATTAAAGTTTGATGACCCTGTAACCGCCATTGTTGGCCCGAATGGATCGGGTAAATCTAATGTGGCCGAGGCTTTTAGGTTTGTTTTGGGAGAGCAGTCAATAAAATCACTTCGGGGAGCTAAAGGAGAAGACCTAATATTTAACGGAACGGGGGAGACGAGCCGTTCTAACAGGGCTTCTGTTAAGGTTAGTTTTGATAACTCTGATCACTCTCTGAATGTTGATTATGGCGATGTTGTCATTGAAAGGATTGTCCATCGAGACGGTGCCAATGAGTACCGCCTGAATGGCAGTTCAGTGCGCCTGAAAGACATTTTAGAGCTTCTGGCGGGTGCCAACATTGGTCCGGGAGCGCACCATGTTATTTCACAGGGTGAAGCGGACAAGATGCTTGAATCCAGCCCCCTTGAAAGATATTCAATGATCGAAGATGCGCTTGGTCTGAAGGTTTATGAATACAAGATCACTGAAAGCGAAAGAAAGATTAGTAAAACAGGAGAAAACATAAAGGAGGTCAAGGCACTGCGAAGAGAGCTTGCTCCCCATATTAAATATCTTAAAAAACAGGTCAACAGGATTGAGAAAGCGCGGGATTTGCGCGCCAGTCTTCGAGATGAATATATAAATTATTTGAAGAGAGAATCTGTCTATATTGACATTGTCGGCAGAGAATCTGCAGAGGAGGTTTTAAAGTTGGAAGAAGATTTAAGTCAAAAAGAATCAGAATTTGAAAAAGTTAAAAATTTTTTGGAGTCTGAAAAAGAGGATAGTGATATTAACCAACCTTTGGCGGTTGATGAAGAAATTTCTGAATTGCAGAACAGGAAATCGGATTTTTCCAGAAAACTTGGCTCCATCGAGGGAGAGATATCTTCCTATGAAAGAATTATCGAGTCTGGAGAAAAAACCACCGAGAGAGTTGAGTCTATTGCTAAAAAAGATTTAGAAGATTTTCAAAAAGAGGTCAGGCCAACTTTTGAAAAGGGTCTTGACGCCGACAACATTGAAGATGTTAAGAATTCATTGCGCCGGCTATTTGAAGCTTTGAGCGAATTTGTAAAGAACCCTAAAAGAATTTTTAATGAAGAAGCTACCTCCGGCGTTAATATTGCCAGAGTTGAAATAGAAAAACTGTCTGACAAAAGAAAAGAACTGGAACGGGAATTGAATAAATTGAATGAAAGAGAAAGGGAACTGATTCGAGAGAAGAATCAAATTTTAAGTGAAAGAGAAAGGGTCTTAAATGCCCAAAGACAGCAAGAGAGGAGCTACTACGAGCTTAAAAGCTCTTGTGAAGAGGTAAAACACAAGCTTGGTATCGCCAGAAGTAAAAAGGAAACTGTTGAAAGAGACAGGGTCAGGTTTACGGAAGAACTTAAAGAGGCGGGGATTTTAATCGGCTCTTCCATTTTGGATTACAAGTCTTTTGAGGTCGAAGATTCGGGTGGTCGGAAACTTGAGGAATCAGAGATTGTTTATGAAAACAGAGATTTACAAGAAGATCGAAGGCGATCCATAGAAAGGAAAAAAATAAAACTCGAGGATATGCAGGTGGTAGGCAGTGATGATGTTATCAAAGAATATTCTGACACTTCAGAACGGGACGAGTTTCTTAGAAAAGAGCTCATTGATATGGAAAATTCGGTTCAGAAGCTTGTGGACATAAAAGCGGAGCTTGAAGAAAAATTAAGTAAAACTTTCAATGAAGGTCTTGAAAATATAAATAAAGAATTTCAGAACTTCTTTTCCGTGATGTTTGGGGGAGGTCAAGTTTATTTGGAAACGGTAGAGGTTGTTAAAAAGAAAAGGGCTGAAGAAGAAAAAGATGAAATCGATACCGGAATTGAAATAAGAGTTTCCTTCCCGAGGAAGAGTATTAAAGGGTTAAGAATGCTTTCCGGTGGTGAAAGAGCATTGACATCAATCGCGCTTGTCTTTGCCATGAGTCAGGTTAACCCACCACCTTTTATTATTTTGGATGAGACAGACGCCGCTTTGGACGAAACGAACTCTCGTAAATACGGAGAGCTTATCGAGCACTTGTCTGGCAGAAGCCAGTTAATTTTAATAACGCACAATAGGGAAACTATGAATCGAGCCGATGCTCTTTACGGAATTACTATGAGTAAAGATGGTATTTCTAAAATACTATCGGTTAAATTGAGCGAAAGAGCCGTAATTAAGAATTAGGAATCAAGAATATAGAGAATAATTTTCAATTTACAATTTTCAATTTTCATTCAAGAACCAATGAAA
>CAZROQ010000042.1:0-5169 GCA_964601755.1 uncultured Candidatus Saccharibacteria bacterium | reverse complement strand
AAGAGATTAATCCAATTTCCAGCTCGGTTGTTTTTGTAGAATGGGAGACCAATCTAGACGCTGATAGGCGTGTTGTTTACGGTACACAATCAATTTCAGATTCTGATATTGGCGACGAAGAAGATCCAGATGATCCAAACTACGGTTACAGCGACTCAACTGTTTTGGTTGATAATCCGTTTCTTGAAGATCACGGTATGGCGGTTACCGGTCTACAACCGGGAACCACTTATTACTTCCGACCGGTATCAACACGAAGCAACGGAAGAGATACAGAGGTTGGCGATGAGCTTGTTTATACCCATAACCCAGAGTCAACAGGAGAAGCTTGCTTCTACTTGAGAGACTTTTTAAGAATCGATTTCCAGAACGATCCGTTTGAGGTTGAGAAACTTCAAAGATTTCTGAGAGATGTTCAGGGGTATGATGTCCCCGTAAACGGAATTTTCGGGCAGGTTACATTCGATGCCGTGGTCAATTTTCAGGAAAATCAGTTTAATGAAGTTCTTGAGCCGTGGGGATATGAAGAAGATGAAGGTACCGGATATGTCTATATAACAACAAGAAAGAGAATTAACGAAATTGTGTGTCAAAGAGATTTTCCTCTAAACTCCGGCCAACAGCAAGAGATTGCATCATTCAACGCATTCCTCGACTCGCTTGAGGAGAGCGGGATTGATATAACCCAAGAGCCAAGCCCTGAAGAGCAGGATGTTCCGGTTGGTGAAGATGGCCTTATAGGACAAATTGAGAGTGATGAAGACGATGGCTTGGCCATTGCTACAGAAACACAGGAAGACAACACGGATTCAGATGTTCCAGAAAATCAAACCGCTATAGGACAACTCGCCGCTTCAGTGGTTGTCTTGCCAGGTTCTTTGGGCGAGCTGGGTAACTGTTTAATATGGTTGCTGGCAATACTGGCGTTAATCTATATAGTCGGCACACTAGTGGTTGGCATCATATCGGACAAAAATACTAAAAGACAAAAAATCAGATTATATAAGATTTTGTCCTTTATTGTCGGAGTCTTGATAGCGGTCTTGGTGGCCATATACCTGCAAGCCTACTGTCTGGTTTTACCGCTTCTTCTGGTGGCCATAATTCTGACAATTATTGGCCTTTGGTATCTGTTTAAAAAAGAAAAGAATAATACCATTCCACCTACTCCAACATTTACGATTAGTCAGTAAAGAATCCTAAAAAAAACAAAAACCCGAAAGCATCCGCTTTCGGGTTTTTGTTTTTTTAAAGTTCCAGATTTCCTTGTGCTTCTAGATCCGGATTTACTTCAAATTTTTGCTTGCTGTAATTTAATTTTAGAAAACTTGCAAGAGCGATCATAGTGGAATTGTCGGTTGAAAGTTCTTGGGGTGGTAGGAGAGAGGGGACACCAAGAATTTTGGAAATTTTTTTCATCTGCTTCCTCAGTTCTTTGTTGGCCGTAACCCCACCGGCAACAATTAGGGTTTTTGCGCTCGTTTCTTCAAGCGCCTTTTTTGTTTTTTGGACCAAAACTTCTATCACGGCATCCTCAAATTCTCGAGCAATGGATTCTTTGTTTTCAGGGCTTAAATTAGACATATCTCGGACAAGATACAAAACATGCGTCTTTATGCCTGAAAAAGAGAAATCAAGATCATCCGAATTCAACATCGGTCTTGGCATTTTCCACTTTTCTTCATGATGGGGCTCTCTACTGCGGGATTTCTCGGCTAGTTTTGAAATCTCGGGTCCCCCCGGATAGCCAAGACCCAAGAGTCTGGCAACCTTATCAAAAGCTTCTCCAACCGCATCGTCTCTTGTGCCCCCAAGGCGCTTGTATTCACCCCATTTTTTTATCTCGTAAAGATCCGTATGTCCACCTGAAACAAGAAGAGCAACTGCCGGAAAATCAATTTTTTCTTTGTTTCCACTTAAAACAGAGGCGATGTGACCCTCCATATGATCGGAAGGAATAACGGGCACATTCCAAGCAACAGAGAGTGCTTTGGCAAAATTTATACCTACCCAGAGCGCCGGTTCTAGTCCCGGTCCGACAGTAACGGCGATATAATCTATGTTTGGTTTCTTTAAGTTGGGCACAGCTTCTTGAAAAAGTTCCAGTAAACGAGGCTCTCTTTCAAGTATTTTTTGGATTTTTCTTCCTTTATCTTCCGAGATTTTAGTATAATCTCCGTTTTCGCCACTTAAAACTTCTTTTAACAGTGGGACCAAGTTTCGACTGTGCTCTCTTTTTGCAAGAGATGGGTACACCCCACCGAATTCCTTGTGCATCTCGATTTGAGAGTGTAGGGCACTTGAAACAACTTTAAATTCAGGGTTTTTAAGACCCCCAAATGCCTCAACGATAGATATGGCGCTTTCATCGCAAGATGTTTCAATGCTTAATATTTTCATTTAGAAAGTTAGATTAACCTAAAAAAGAGCTAATTAAAAGCCTTGTCGGAGGTTGTTTTTTGTCCACAGGGTGTTGGTTTTAGAGGAGTAAAATTAAGTTAGAGGCTAGTATATATTGACTTTTCATAAAAAAGTGATATAATACTAAAAAATAAGCAGATCTTTTTGTTTCCGACATAAACCACCCTTAAACTACATGGAGGTTCACAATGTGTTCTACAACGGTTGGTCCGACAGGAGTTCTGGAGGTGCATCTGAGCAAAGAAGAGGCGCAGTGTGCCCCTCATCTTTCGGAAGAGAGATGGAACACCGGTTGTGAGGTCGGTCATGATCCGACCGACTCGGAGATTCTCAAGCATTACGCTCGAGAGCATGCTGGTCTTCCGAAGGGTGCGGGGTTTCAAGTGGTCATAGACCATCGGGCGACGAGTTACTAACTCGTCGCTTTTCTTTTACCTAGTTATATCTACTGGAGCTTAAAAGCTCACTAAAAAGCTTAATGTGTCGATATCTATTTGAATACACATTTTCCTATTAAAAGTAATTAGGAGTGGTAATATAAAAATAGAGTTCCTTTACATCACCAATCACCAACCACCAACTGAAAGGTATTATTCATGTGTGCGCAGAAAACAACGGTATTAATGGTATTTCCGAAGTTTCCGCCTTCTTTCTGGAGTTTTCAGGAAGCGGTTCGTTTGATGGGTCTTAAGGCGACAATGCCTCCAACCGGTCTTGCCACGGTGGCTTCTATGCTCCCCGAAGAACATTTCGACATTTTGCCGATTGTCGATGAAAATGTCGAACCACTGTCAGATGACATTCTTTGCAGGGCTGACATTGTTATGTTCTCGGCGATGATTGTTCAGAGAGATTCTCTTCTACAAACCATTCGGCGGGTCAAAAAGGCAGGCAAAACAGTGGTTGTCGGAGGACCGTACGCAACCGCCTACAGTCAGGATGTGCTATCTATGGGGGCAGATCATCTCGTTCTCGGCGAAGCCGAGGCTACTTTGGGAGCGTTTGTCACCGACTATCTTTCCGGCTGTGCCTGCCAGACCTACAGTGAAGAGAATGCGGGAAAACGATCCACGGTTGCAATAACCGCAAGGGGCAAACCGGTTATTACCAGCACCCCGATTCCTCGTTGGGATCTTTTGCCTATCAGGGACTATTCGTCGCTTGCCATTCAGTTTTCACGAGGTTGTCCGTTTGATTGCGAGTTTTGTGACATCACCGTGCTCTATGGTCGTCAGTCACGAACCAAGACCTCCGAGCAGATGGTTGCCGAGCTCGACGCCATCTACCAAACCGGCTGGCGCGGTTCAATTTTTATTGTTGATGACAACTTCATCGGCAATCGTCGAGAGGTGCGAGCACTTCTACCTGTTTTACGAAAGTGGCAAAAAGACCACGGTTTTCCTTTCTCTTTCTTTACGGAAGGGAGTATGGACCTTGCCGGCGACAACCTGGCCGACATTCGAGACGGAATGGTTTCCGCCGGCTTCACTGATGTTTTTTGCGGTATCGAGTCGACAAATCCGGATGTTCTGGAGCGTATGCACAAAGGTCAAAACAGAGGCGACCTGGCGTTACGAGTGCAAACACTGCAGTCGGCAGGGCTTGAAGTAACCGCCGGCTTTATCATTGGCAACGATGATGACCGCCCAACTGTTTTTGACGATCTCTTTGCTTTCATTGAGAGCACGGGGATTGTTCTTCCGATGCCCGGTTTGCTGACCGCGCTTCGGGGAACCCGTCTGTATAAGCGTCTCGAGGCAGATGGGCGCTTGCGTGGTGAGTCTCTTGGCAACAACACGCACCGATTTCAGTTCAATTTTGATCCGGTGCTTGACGAAGGGTTTCTCATTGAGGGCTATGTCAATCTTTTGGAAAAACTTTTCTCATCGAAAAGCTATTTCAAACGATGTGGCGTGCTTCAGAGAAACCGTGGAAAAAGACCGCGCGTGGGTATCAAAAACGGCACATGGCTCTCGGCGACTCTGGTGGTCCTCTGGCGCAACCTCCGGCGAGGCAATATGCCCGCTTTCGCTTACCTCGGGGAAACACTTCTGCGATCACCACTGAGTGTTCCGGACGCTGTGACCCATATGGTCAAGTTTGAGCATTTCCGCAAGCTGACACAGCAGGCAGTCGAGGCACACCGCTATCCTCTGCGTGTAAAAACTTTTGCCGAGCGTTTCAGTGCTCGAGTGTCTTATTTGAAGGGCGGAGCGTCTCATCAGACCAAAAAAGCCGTCAGGCTTAAGCGCAGGTATCTTGCCAAAGCCGTTCGTTTGTACCGCCGGCTTGATCCGCATTTTCGGCAAAGTGCGCGGACTGCGTTTTTTGAGTATGTTCGGTTTGTCAGGCAACAGGCCTACGGTGTAGGGCAGGCGTGATTTCCGGTGATGAGGTGTGTGATTCAAGCCCCGTGGGTAGTTTAAACCACGGGGCTTTTTTGTTCTTCAAGGTTTTTTCGGCACACAAATTAGTTGACAATATAGTATTATTATGCTAATATATTTAGGTTCTTTTAAACCACTTACTTCAACAAAAGGAGCACTCATGTTCTCAAACAGGGCCAACAAGGTCGGGTTACTTGACCGGGACAGTCGGGCGATTCGCGTGCCCGGTCGTCGGGGAAGCAATCGAGTCAGCCGAGCTCTGGCCGGGTGGATCCGTATTAGCTCCAGCCGGCGCCGGCGGTTGGAAATGTCTGTGTTCGAGAGAGAGGCGGTTCAGGAAATTCGTGAGGCCGACATGCTT
>CAZROQ010000041.1:0-5177 GCA_964601755.1 uncultured Candidatus Saccharibacteria bacterium | reverse complement strand
GGAGCTCGAACAGCAAGAAAAAGCGGAAACCGACAGTAGAAGTCAGCGAGAGCTTGAGCAAAAACGCTGGGAAATGGAAGAAAAAAGAAGAACGGAAGAAGAAAAAAGGTGGGCGATAGAAGAAAGACTTGAAGCAGTAAAAAAGGATGTTGCAAAACTTAAACCCGAATACCAAGAAGCCTTGAAGAAAGAACAGGAATTATCGGACCAGATACAAAAACTTTCTTCTTAAAAATGAACATCAACTCTCAAAACAATTCAACCTCAAAACGCGAGGAGGCTCGAAGAGCCCTAATGGGTATAAAAATGCCCGAACAAAAAAAACCGGCCCAACAAAAACAACCCCAGAAACAAACCGACAAAAATATCCAAAACAAAGGGAGTAATTTACCTCAAGAAAACCAGCCTTTCAAAAAGAAGTTGGAAGAAATTTACGAACGACATCAAAAAGACATCGAGGAAAGGAAGCGCGCCGCGGCAGTCGATCTGTCAGGGGGAAAAGCAAAAAGAACCGAAGAGCATCCCCGTGAAGGTTTTGCAAAAACGGACTCAAATCAAAACAAAAAAAAGAATCGGGATATAAAACAGATCCGCAAAGATAGTTCTCCAAAAATTACACAAAATTTTACAAAACAAAACGAACCCCCAAAAATTCAACTTGAATACAAACAAGGAATAGAAAATCAAAAGCAAAAAGAACAAACAAAAAATTCGATACCTAAAGCACAGACAGAACCAAAAAACTATTCTCCCAAAAAAGAATCGATAGATCCAAACAAAAAACAGGATTTTAGAAACAGCTTTCAAGTTCCACCTCAAAAAACTGTAATAAAAAATAATCCGCAACCGCCAAAGGTTGAAAAAGGGTTCGATATAAACAAAAAAGAGGCTTTTCCGCCCAAAGAAAAACACTTTCAACAAAAAAGGGAAGGTTCGGAAGCTGTTCCAATACCACCCAAACCATCTCTCAGAAATGAATGGGGCCTCGAAGGCGGAGATAAAATAAGCCCAATAAGAACATACCAAAACGATATCGCCTCAACCGTAAAAGAAAAGAAAGAAAGCCTGACAAGCGTAAGAGAGAAAGAAACAAAAAGAGCAAGGGCCCGTGGAGATAAACCCAGGTACGAGGAAAAAAGAGAGACTCAAAAAAAGACACTGAAACGAGAAAAGCTGGTTCGAATTTTATCTACTGTGTTTGTGGTTTTGATTGCCGGTGCGGGGCTATATGCCGGATACTCGTTTTATCTATCAAGAACAGATTCGGGAAGCGTGAATTCAAACCCCTCCAACGGATCGGGGCTGATTTCTTTTAATACTCAGAAAACAATTTCTTTGTCTGAAAGCCAAGAAATGACAGAAGCCATTAGAAAAATTATCGGTGACACCCAAAATTCTGCGGGGATTGTAAAAATAGAGGTTTTAAATAATGAAGGCGATCCGGCAACGGCTCAGGAATTTATAAATGCCCTCGGTAAAAACGCCCCTTCTTACCTCACCAGAAACATAGGCACTTATATTTTTGGTGTTCACTCTTCACAATCACAAAAAAATCCATTCCTTGTGCTTCAAGCGACCAATTTTAGCTACGGATTAGCCGGTATGCTTGATTGGGAGAGAACCTTGAGCCAAGATTTGAAAGTACTATTTCCATCCTTTCCAAATCAACAATCGGATGGTGTGTGGAAAGATCTGTTTACAGGAGAAATAAACACCCGAACACAAGATACAGAAAATGGTTTTATTTACACTATAAACAACCAAGGAAAGATAATGATCAGCACAAACCCGGAAACACTTACTACCATAGAACAAATGACAGAAAAATAGACCGGTGGAAGCAAATGATGTGATCTGATAAAATAAAGAAACTATGGACAAAGAAACAACCCAAAAATTCAAACAAAAACTGGAAGAAGAAAAAGGACAACTGGAAAAAGACTTGGCTTCTATCGGCAGAAGAAACCCAGAAAATTCAGAAGACTGGGAGGCAACACCAGAAAAAAGCGACTACATTCAGTTGGCTGACTTAAACGAAGAGGCTGATCAGATAGAAGAGTACGAAGGAAACACCGCCATATTGAAACAACTGGAGATTAGATACAATGAAGTTAGATGCGCTCTGGAAAGAATCGACGAAGGAACCTACGGTATCTGCGAGGTTAGTGGAAAACCCATCGAGGAAGAAAGACTGGAGGCAAACCCCGCAGCTCGAACCAGCATAGAGCACATGAACGAAAAATAAACTTTTATGTCTTTTGCGCAGGTTACAAGTGCACAATCAACACTCCTTTCCGCGCATTTAGTAACCGTAGAGGTGGATCTTTCAAGAGGTCTTTATGCTTTTTCTATTGTCGGCCTACCCGACAAAGCGGTTGAAGAATCGAGAGACAGGGTTTCTTCGGCCATAAAAAACTCAGGATTTACTTCGCCAAAATCAAACAACCAAAAAGTGATTGTTTCTCTGGCACCGGCCGAACTAAAAAAGGAGGGGGCTATTTTTGAACTGGCAATCGCTTTAGCTTACCTTTTGGCTAACGAGGATATTGACTTTGATTCCAGAGAAAAAATATTTTTAGGCGAACTTTCTCTGGACGGCTCTTTAAGGCCGGTGCGTGGAGTTTTACCCTTGGTTAGAAAAGCCAAAGAAAGCGGTTTCAAAGAAGTTTATCTTCCCAAAGAAAACGCGAAGGAGGGAGCACTGATTGAAGGCATCAAAATATTACCCGCAAAAAATTTAAAAGAAGTTATTGAGCACTTGAACCCCAAGGCTCCCGATTTTATTTTAAAAGAACAACCAAATACAGAAATAAAAAAGGAGAAGGAAAAATACGAAATCGACTTTGCCGATATTAAAGGCCAAGAAAACGCCAAAAGAGGTTTGGAAATTGCCTCCGCCGGCGGTCACAATATCGCCATGTACGGACCGCCCGGATCAGGCAAAACAATGCTCGCCCGCGCTCTTGCCGGAGTTTTGCCGGACTTGGAATTTGAAGACATGCTTGATGTGACCTCAATCCACTCTGTTGCCGGAGTTTTGGATAGCCCCACAAAAACAGAACCGCCTTTCAGATCACCCCACCACACCTCTTCTTATGTTGCCATTGTTGGTGGCGGTCAGATACCCAAACCGGGTGAGGTTACCTTGGCACATAAAGGAGTTTTATTTCTAGATGAGTTTCCGGAATTTGATAGACGAGTCATCGAAACTCTTCGACAACCACTTGAGGAGGGGCGGGTGCACATATCCAGATCCGGCGGTACCGCCAACTTTCCGGCTGATATTATTTTGGTTGCCGCTATGAATCCTTGTCCTTGTGGAAATTACACCTCCGAAAAAAAGCCCTGCACCTGCACGCCGGCTTCTTTTCATAGGTACAGACAAAAAATTTCAGGTCCAATAGTTGACCGTATTGATATCTGGCTACATGTTCCGGCAGTAGAACACAGAGAATTACTAAAAAGTAATCCTTCCGGAGAAAAGACTGAAATAATCAGAAAGAGAATACAGGAGGCCCGAAAAAAACAAATCGACAGAAGCGGGGAGTTGAACTCCGGGATTGGTTCAAAAAACATTGAGCTAAAAACAAAACTTTCAAATGAAGCAGAAGTTTTACTCAACGAAGCTGCCAAAAACCTCGATCTTACAGCACGAAGCTACTACCGAACGATAAAATGCGCTCGAACCATCGCTGATCTGGAAGGAAGTGACGAAATAAAAGAAAAGCACATTCAGGAAGCGATTTCTTTTAGACCCAAAGGAGAACTTTTTGAAACGATTTGATTTATTAGGATGCTAGGATGTTAGATTGATAGGGGACCAGGACACCAGAGAAGCGGGGTTAGAGCTTGTGGATAAAATGAATGGCGAGAATAGTATGCTGGGGGGCCGGGATGCTAGATGTTTACAGTATATACTGTAGTATATACTAAGTATATATCATAGTATATACTATTTTGTAATTAAGAATATATTTATGACTAAATTTGTAAGAAAAGTTATTCGCCTCGGGCGCTACAGCTCGGCTGTTGTAATACCCAACGAGATAGTGGACGAGCTTGGCATTCGTGAGAAACAAAAACTAACCCTCAAACGCGACGGCCAGCGAATTATTATTGAGGATTGGAAAGGATAAATACAAACAAAAAGCAAAAAACCGCCTGTTTAAAAGCGGTTTTTTGCTGGGTCGTCTAGATCGTATTAAAAGGGGCCCTCCCTCAGGTCCCCGTAGGAATGCGCAAAGCTCACTCTTACGGAGACACGATCTATTAAAAACTAAAACGGATTCTGCGCTCCGCGCACCTCAAAATGAACATGTGGTCCGGTAGAGCGACCTGTTGAACCTATATATCCAATAACCTGACCTTGAACAACATTCTGACCGACAGAAACTATATTTTCTGAATTATGAGAATATAAAGTTTGCGTGCCGTTATTGTGCTCGATAACAATATAAGCACCATAGCCCCCATTCCAACCGCTTCCCTTACTAATTATGACGGTCCCACTGGCAGAGGCCATAATCGGAGTTCCGATCGGTGCTGCCAGATCAACAGCATTATAGCCATGCAAACCTTGAGTTCTGACACCTCCGGAAATCGGCCTCATATAATAACCGGCATATACAGGACCACTATAAGAAGGTGACGGAGTGGCCTTGTAATCGTGATCACGACCGCTTTCTTGCGAACCGGCAATTTCACCATTAGGAATTATCAAGGTTTCTCCAACCGCCAACTGAGAGTCCTCATAAACTCCGTTGTATTGTTTTATTTCTTCAATGTCTCCTTCAAAACCTTCCGCGATGGAGCTAAATGTGTCACCTTTTTCAATAACATAACGAATGCCCGTAATCGGCAAAATGACAAGTTTTTGTCCGGTTTGAATAATGTCGTCTCTTTTTATGTCATTGGCCCAAATAATCGTGCTCGGGCTAACCCCGAACATCTCAGCAACCTGAGAAAGTGAGTCGCCCTCTTTTACAACATATACATTAATCTGGCCATTCTTGGGAACTACCTTATCGCCACTTTGAACACTATTTGAAGCCAAGAGCGCCCGTCCATCCACAATATCAACAGAACCACCACCAATTGATGCCTCATTTTTAGAGTTTAACGGCGCTTCAAGAAGAGGCATATTTTGAGAGTTAAAAGTTGACTTATAACTATCAATA
>CAZROQ010000040.1:0-5258 GCA_964601755.1 uncultured Candidatus Saccharibacteria bacterium | reverse complement strand
TTACCAAGAGAGTGCAGAAATGGGTGGGGTTATTCAAGGAATTTAAATTTTCTATTTTTGTGATATAATCTCGCCATTATGATAATCAACTTTTACGGTCAAGAGTATTTCAAAATACAGTTTGGGGATACGACCATAGCTTTTAATCCTTTTTCCAAGGACTCTAAACTTAAAGGACCAAAATTTGGGGCAGACTTGGTGCTTGAATCAATTAAGCATGAAGATTTTAACGGACATGACAATCTTTCTCATGGGGATAAAAATCCTTTTGTTGTCACGGGGCCGGGCGAATATGAGGCGCAGGGTGTAACGGTTATGGGTTTTCCTTCAAAATCCGAATTCGATCTTCCTAAAGATAAAGACTCCAGACACAACACAATTTATCTGTTGAATTTGGAGAATATGAATCTGTGTTTTTGGGGCCCTTTAAATGATAAAGAGTTGTCCCAATCTACAAATGAGGCTATTGATAATATCGATATCCTTTTCGTGCCCGCAACGAAAGATAAGGGTATTTTGGGTCCGGAGGAGGTTTATAAGCTTGCGGTGAAGTATGAGCCAAGCATCATAATTCCAATGCATTTTACTGATATCAAAGATGATGCCGTTAAAACTTTTATTAAAGAGGGTGGTAACGACACCGAAAAACCTGTAGATAAACTGACAATCAAAAAGAAAGAAGTTGATTCAATGGAAGGAGTTGTGACATTGATAAAGCCATCTGCTTAGAAATGAAAAATGTTGTTAAAAGACTTAGAGAAAAGCCTATCCGCCAAAGGCGGCAGATTCTTTATATAAGCACAACGGCAGTAATGCTTGTCATATTTGGTGTCTGGATAACAACAATTCCTTATCAATATAAAGAAGATTTCCCTAAAAGCTCTACTGAGAACAGCTCAACTCCTTTTGATACGATAAGGGAAGATTTTTCTAAGATCGGGAATGAATTGTCAGAGTCTTGGGCGAATGTCTCAGAGTCTTTTTCTTCTCTCGATGATGCTTTTTCTCAGCAGATAGAACTAGAACAAGGAGACCCGGGTTTTGTTTCCACATCAACTTCTTCTTCTACACTAAAGATTATTCCCTTAGGCACAGACCCTGTTGTTGAAAATACAGCAACCACAACCTTTTAAAGAAAGATGTAGGTACCATTTACCTTCTCTTTTTACTTCTTTTCTCCATTTTTTATCCTTTTTTAGCCATTTTAAACACTAAAGACTGCAGTCTTTAGTGTTTAAAATGCCGAGGAGAGCCTGTCTGCGCAGACAGGGCAGGCGCCATTAATTTTTTTTCGTTCCCCTTTTTTCGGCATATCGATTATTTCGAACCCATTCTCCTGCACTGTCCGCACCCTTACGATATATAGTAAGGTTTTCGGATTGTTGCGGTCGGGGATATTCACCCTTGTCTTGTGTTGGAGGAGACTTTTATGTGGTTTCTGTATTTATTTTGTGATATATTTAAATCTTGATTATGGCTAAAAAGAAGGAATCAAATTCAGAAAAAGAACCGGAAAAAAAGGCGGAAATCGCTTCTCAGGTTATTCCTCGAAGCATAGTTTCAGAGATGCGTGATTCGTATCTTGACTACGCTATGTCGGTTATCACCTCGCGTGCTCTTCCGGATGTTCGTGACGGTCTCAAACCGGTTCAAAGAAGAATTTTGTATGTTATGCACGAGCTCAATTTAACCGGTTCGGCAAAGCACAGAAAGTGTGCCAAAGTTGCCGGTGATACCTCGGGAAATTACCATCCGCACGGAGAAAGTAATGTTTATGGAGCTTTAGTTAATCTTGCTCAACCTTTTTCTATGCGTTACCCACTTGTTGACGGTCAAGGTAACTTCGGGTCTGTTGACGGTGATCCGCCGGCAGCCATGCGTTACACGGAATGTCGAATGACAAAGCTTTCAAATGAGATGCTTCGCGATATCGAAAAGGACTCGGTAGATTTTCGGTCAAACTATGATGGCACCAACAAAGAGCCGGTTGTTTTGCCGGCGGGTATTCCAAACCTTCTTCTTAACGGAACCCTCGGAATTGCTGTTGGTATGGCCACAAACATTCCTCCACATAACCTCCGCGAGCTTGTCGATGCCACAAGTAATTTGGTTGATAACCCAAAAGCAACCACGGATGATTTACTCGAGCACATAAAAGGCCCCGACTTTCCTCTCGGCGGTTATGTTTTCAATCAGAAAGACATTCATCATGCTTATGCAAACGGAAAAGGTGGCGTGGTTACACGCGGACATGCAGAGATTGTCGAAGAAAAACCGGGTAGTTTTCAGATAATTATTTCTTCTATTCCTTACAGGGTCAACAAGGCCGATTTGATTATGAAGATTGCTGATTTGGTCAGGGATAAAAAGCTTGAGGGCGTTAGAGGCATAAGAGACGAATCCACCGATCCTCTAACTGACCTCCGTGTTGTTATCGAGCTCAAAGGAGGGTCTCATCCTCAAAAAGTTCTTAACTATATTTATAAACATACTCAGCTTGAAGACACATTTCATTTTAATATTGTTACTCTTGTTGACGGAGTGCCTCAAACCCTTTCTCTAAAGGCGGTTCTTGAAGAGTTTATAAAGCACAGGTTTGAGGTTATCCAAAGAAGGACAAGATTTGATCTTGAAAAAGCCAAAGACCGAGAACATATTCTGATTGGTTTCAAAAAAGCTCTCGATCATATAGACGAGATTATTCAGCTCATTAAAAACTCAAAAGACACTCCGGATGCTCACGCAAACTTGATGAAGAAGTTTAAGTTTTCCGAAAGACAGGCAACGGCTATTCTTGAGATGCGCCTACAAAAGCTCTCGGGTCTTGAAAGAAAGAAGGTTGAGGAGGAACTCAAAGAGGTTCAGGCACTTATTGAAGAGCTTGAGTCTATTTTGAAGAGTGATAAAAAGCAGAGAACCATAATAAAAAAGGAGCTGTCGGATATTTCTGAAAAATATGGCGATGAACGCAGAACAAAAGTGATAAAAGGAAGTGCCAAAGTTATTTCTGTGGAAGATTTGATTCCTGACGAAGAACAGACACTCGTCTTAACAAAAGGAGGCTACATCAAACGCACAAATCCAAGCGAATACAAAAAACAAAAACGCGGGGGAGTGGGGGTTATTGATCTAAACACCAAAGACGAAGATTTCGTAACCCACTTCTTGACTGCCAGTACTCATAGTGACCTCCTGTTCTTTACTGACCAAGGAAAAGTTTATCAGACAAAAATGTACGATGTCCCGGAAGGTAAAAAAGCCACAAAAGGAAAGTCGGTTATGAATTTTTTGCCGATTGCTTCGGAGGAAAAAATTACTTCTGTTCTGGAAATGCCGAAAGAAATCAAAAAGTCAGACGGGCTTTCGATTATGATGGTTACAAAAGACGGAAAAGCCAAGAGAACACAAGCGCCGGCTTTTTATGATGTTAGAAGAAGTGGCATTATCGCCATAAAGCTTTCAAAGGGCGACCAGCTTGTTTCCGCTCACCTTGTTAGCCCCAAGGACACGACTTTGGTTTCTACTTCCGGTGGTGTTTCGATTCATTTCAGAGCTGATGATGTTCGTGAAATGGGACGCGGGGCGTCCGGTGTTCGTGTTATGAAGGTTGCTAAAGATGATTTTGTTATCTCAAGTCAAACCATTCACGAAGAAAATAAAAAAGTCACGGTTCTTCTGACTGTTTCAGAGAATGGATATGGTAAAAAAACCCACATTTCCGAATATAAGGTACAGAAAAGGGGAGGCAGTGGAATAAAAACCGCCACTATAAACAAAAAAACCGGCCGGCTCATCACCGCTGTTGCTGTGACTGTCGAGGATGCGGAGCTGATTGCTATGTCTAAAAAAGGTCAGGTTATTAGGGTTGATGTTTCTGAGATTCCAGATTTAGGTAGATTAACCCAAGGTGTCAGAGTTATGAGATTGAGAGCAGGAGATCTTTTGGCGGCTTCTATTTGTCTGTAATTTCTAAATAACCTGATGTATTTCTAGTCCACATAATTGTGGGCTTTTTTGTTTCTTTGGGTGATATAATGTTTTTATGTTTAGTAATCCCGATAAGAATGTCAGCCAGTTTCAGATAACCCCCGGGACTTTTGTTGCTGATCTGGGTTCTGGTTCCGGCTTTTATACTTTTGCCGCTTCTAAAGCGGTTGGTAATTCCGGAAAAGTTTTTGCGGTTGATATAAACAAAGATATGCTTGAAAAGATTTCCAGAGTGGTGACCGATGAGGGGGTAACAAACATTGAGACTGTTTGGGGTGATATTGACGACCCTAATGGAACACATCTGGCTAGTGGGTCGGTTCACAAGGTGATAGTTTCAAATGTTTTGTTTCAAGTTGAAAACAAAGATGAGTTGGCAAGAGAAACGGCTCGGATATTAAAGACAAACGGTCAGGTAATGGTGGTTGATTGGGCGGACAGTTTTGGAGGTCTGGGCCCGCAAACTGAACATATTATTTCCGCAGAGGTTGCGCGTGATATATTTGAGAACGCCGGCTTTGAGTTTGATAACAAAATAAACACCGGAGACCATCACTGGGGTTTTATAATGACTAAAAAGGAGTCGGATCGTGTATGAAAAATTTAAGCAAATTTCAGTTAATATTACTTTTTGTCTTTGGAGGTTTTATAGCTGTCGGTGTTTTGATTTTCTCTTTGGGCAATTTTGGAAGCGGTTCCGATCAGGCCACGGCTACTGTTTGGGGGACATTACCGGCATCAGATTTCAATCGGGCTTTGAGAAACAGTGGTTTAACACAGGACGACACGATCAGTATCAATTATGTTCAAAAAGATTCGGTAAATTATGAAGACACCCTTGTGGATGCCTTGGCAAGCGGTACGGGTCCGGATGTTTTTATGATTACTAATGAAAATATGATTTCCTATCTTGATAAGATAACAGTCATTCCGTATGAGTCTTACAATTTGAGGGCATTTAAAGATACTTTTGTTGAAGGAACGGAGGTTTTTCTAAACGATGACGGGGTCATTGCGGTACCGTTTATGGTTGACCCTTTGGTTACATACTGGAACAGGAGGATTTTTAATAATGCCGGAGTAACCAAGCCACCAACTTACTGGGATGAATATCCGGACATTTTAAGTTTGTTTAACAAAGTGTCTGCAGATCTTTCAATTAGCCAGAGTACGCTGGCACTTGGTGAGTTTAGCAGCATAACCAATGCCAGAGAAAGTTTAAGCGCTCTCTTTTTGCAAACAGGAAACAAGATAGTGACCGAGTCTTCAGG
>CAZROQ010000039.1:0-5380 GCA_964601755.1 uncultured Candidatus Saccharibacteria bacterium | reverse complement strand
TTGGCTTTGAGGTCGATTGTGGGTGATTCTGGATCTGGAGTATATCTGTTTAGAAAAGCAACCGTTCTGTGTGGATTGGAGGAATTCAAGATTATCTGACCGTCTGCGTTGCGGTTTCGTGAACTATTGTTTGTGTCGTCACTATCAAAAAGCGAATCATCGTAGTCGAAAAAGTCTCCGGTGTCGCTTATGACAGTGTCGTATTGGTCGTTATAACCAACCACCTCCCACTGACTTTCTGAAACCGATTCCTCACCATAGTAGTATGCGTCAATCTCAAGATCAGATACGGTAACACACTGAGCGTCAAGGCCGTCTACAGACGACATTATATCTTTTGTAACACCAAAGGTTGATGCGCTAAATGTTACTGTTTCAAGCGGGATAACATCAGGATTTTCATCATCATCAAAGTTAATTGAGAAATCTCCTACCGGAAGGCCACTAGTACTTGTAGCAACATTGTTTGAATCATCAACTATAACCTTACAGAAGGTAATTGACCCTTTATCATCACCTCCTCCACCACCTCCGCCACCTCCGCCGGTGGAAACATTGACCGCCACCGAGTCGGTGGTTGTGCCGTTCTCGTTTCCACACTCAAGGATGTAGCTGTATGAGCCATCTGCAAGAGTACCGATGTTTTCACTTGATCCGGATGTGTCTTTGTTTTCGCTCCAGTTGCCTGATGCAATACAAGTGTCGGGGCTGTTTGTGGTTGTCCAAGAGAGAACTACTTCTGTTGAGTTGTTTATCGAAAGAGGACCGTCAGAGTCGTTGGCTTTGAGGTCGATTGTGACGGAGTTGTCTCCACCACCTCCGCCACCTCCGCCGGTGGAAACATTGACCGCCACCGAGTCGGTGGTTGTGCCGTTCTCGTTTCCACACTCAAGGATGTAGCTGTATGAGCCATCTGCAAGAGTACCGATGTTTTCACTTGATCCGGATGTGTCTTTGTTTTCGCTCCAGTTGCCTGATGCAATACAAGTGTCGGGGCTGTTTGTGGTTGTCCAAGAGAGAACTACTTCTGTTGAGTTGTTTATCGAAAGAGGACCGTCAGAGTCGTTGGCTTTGAGGTCGATTGTGGGAGCACTTGGTTCGTCGTCTTCTTCTTTTATTTCAGCGATTATTGAGTCAATCTCACAGGCGGCAATGTCTTCGCCCGCTTGAGACACGGCAAGAACACTGAAAGTGGCTGACATGGAACCCCCCTGTGAGTAAGTGTGATTTATGTTTGCGGTAGATCCGGAAAGGCCGTCATCGCCCACCCACAACAGAGTTTGAGTGGTGCCGGTGGCGTTGTAAGTGGCTGTCCACTCAACCTCATCACCAGCATTAACAGAAACACTCTCTGTAACCTCACAATGTGCCCTTGTCACATCATCATCATTATTATTTTCAGAAACAACTGTTACAGAATCGCTTACAGATTCCGTGCCTTTGTCACAGGTTAGAGTATATGCGTATGTCCCCTCAGATAAAGAGCCGAGAGATTCACTGTCATTGGAAGCAGACTTAACACCACTCCAGTCGCCTGTCGCAATACAGGTATCGGGGTTGTTTGTGGTTGTCCAAGAAAGAGTAACCGTGTCAGACTCATCAACATTAAGAGGGCCGTCAGATCCATTTGCTTTAAGGTCGATAGTGATTGGTTCCGGTTCTGGTTCGGCCTCAACTGCAACATTGACGGAATCGTTTCCTGAACCATCTTCGTTTTCACAAGTAATTGAATATGTATAAGAACCGACAGCAAGGCCGGAAATGTTTTCCGTATCACCGTCAACATTTTTATTTCCACTCCAGTCACCACCCGCAACACAGGTTGTTGGATCATTTTGAGTTGTCCACGAAAGATTAAAATCAACCCCTTCTGTAACAGTTATAGGGCCATTTGAATCGTTGGCTTTTATATCAACAACTGCCGGAGTTGGAGTGACATTATCAACAACCGTTCCACTTATTGAACATTCTGCGCTGGCACTGCCTCCGTCGCTCGAAACAGCATTTACTTTTAACTTGGCGTTTTTTGTGCCAGCTGTATCATATGTAAATGTAACCGAATCTCCGGATCCGGAAAGCCCGTCTGTACCAGACCATTCAAAAGAAAAATCGCCATGTCCAGAAACGCTTGATGTCCACTCAACAACATCACCCTCAGAAACAGTAACAGAAGAATTGCAACTTGCGTTGGCTGTTGACTGTGCGTGAGCAACAGATTGCGCAGTAAGCATTCCTATCAAAAAAGATGAGGAGAATACAAAAACACCACCCAACATGAATGTCGATACAATTTTCATTAAATCAGTTTTTTCTTTATTATTAGCCATAAAATATAATTTTTTATTTTAGCGATCTTTATCAAATTTAGATCGTCATAAACACTAATAGAAATTTGAAAAATGTCAAGGGCTACCATTAATCTCGCTCTTCCTAAAATATGGCTCTACACAGGCATTTTTTAACAAATGTCTTTTATAATTTTTTTTGTCTTTTATAGTTTTACAAAGTGTTAAATTTATGGCTTTTTATAAAGACTATTCTAAAGGACATTTCTAAAAGACATTTTAATAAAGGGCATAAAATCCTAAGATAGTCTACAGAACCCGCAAACACAGGCCACCCCACGAACCAAAAAAACCAGAGACTGCGCCGTTAAACCAGCAATAGCTCCCCGATTAACTCTACCCCCCATTATTTTTCATTTTTCTTACCACATATCGGCAATAACAACCCTTTATGTTATATTTAGACTACCAAAAATCAAATAGCCTAAAAAATGAACGAAATATCTGAAAAACTAAAGGAACCATATAATCCATCAAATACAGAGGAGAGGATATATAAAGACTGGGAGGAAAACGGTCTTTTTTCTCCTGAAAAATCAGAAAAACTGGGGCTTGTAGATGCGAACAAGGAATCCTTCTCCATGGTACTCCCACCACCGAATGTTACAGGGACATTACACACCGGCCACGCATTAATGCTTGCCATCGAGGACACTATGGTGCGATTCGCACGAATGAAAGGCTCAAAAACAGCTTGGATACCCGGAACAGACCACGCCGCCATCGCCACCCAATCGGTCGTTGAAAAAAGACTATCAAAAGAAGGGGTTCGCAAAAACGACATTGGCCGTAAAGAGTTTTTAAAACAGGTAGACCAGTTTGCCCACGAAAGTCACAGCACTATTGTTAATCAGATTCGCAGAATGGGCGCCTCTGTCGACTGGTCTCGAGAAGCGTTTACTTTAGACGAAACCAGACAAAAAGCGGTCGTCGAGGCATTTAAAAGAATGTTTGAAGATGGTT
The DNA here is from genome assembly GCA_964601755.1 of uncultured Candidatus Saccharibacteria bacterium. Classification (GTDB taxonomy): domain Bacteria; phylum Patescibacteriota; class Minisyncoccia; order Phycocordibacterales; family CAZROQ01; genus CAZROQ01. The sequence goes on along the minus strand of CAZROQ010000039.1, from coordinate 2,072 downwards.
TGATTTACCGAGGCGATCGAATAGTCAACTGGGACCCCAAAATGCAATCGACCGTTTCGGATGACGAAGTCGAGTACGAAGAAGAAAAAACACCATTCTACTACTTTAAATATGGTCCTTTTACAATCGGAACAGCCCGTCCGGAAACAAAATTCGGTGACAAGTATGTGGTGATGCATCCGGAAGATGAGCGCTACAAAAAATATGAGCACAGGCAAGAAATAGAAGTTGAGTGGATAAACGGAAAAATAACAGCCACGATCATAAAAGACGAAGCTGTAGATCCGGAATTTGGCACAGGAGTTATGACAATAACCGCTTGGCATTCGATGGTTGATTTTGAGATTGCCCAAAAACACGAGCTTGATAAAGAACAAGTAATAGACGAATACGGCAAGCTCTTACCTGTCGCCAAAGAATTCGAAGGAATGAAAATACTTGAAGCAAGGCAAAAAATCGTTGAGAAATTAGACAAGAAAGGTTTGCTTGTAAAAATTGATGAAAGCTATACTCACCGCAAAGCAAAAAATTATCGAGGTGGCGGTCTTATAGAGCCACAAATAAAAAGGCAGTGGTTTGTTAATGTAAATAAAAAATTTCAAATCCAAAACTCAAAAATAAATGGTGTGAAAAGCGGTCAACAAATCAGCTTGAAAGAGCTGATGATTCATGTTGTTGAAAGCGGTCAAATCGAGATCCTGCCAGACAGATTCAACAAAAATTATTACCACTGGGTGCAGAACCTGCACGACTGGTGTATATCGAGGCAAATTTGGTATGGTCACAGAATTCCGGTTTGGTACAAACAAGAGTCTACTGAAAGCGAGACAGAAATACACATCGGCAAAGAACCCCCCGACAAATCAGATGGCTGGAAACAAGATCCGGACACTTTGGACACATGGTTCTCGTCGGGTCTATGGACATTTTCCACACTTGGGTGGCCCGACAAAACAGAAGATCTAGAAATTTTTCACCCAACAAGCGTACTGGAAACAGGATACGATATTCTACCTTTTTGGGTTTCCAGAATGATCCTGATGAGCACCTATCTCCTTGGTGAGATTCCCTTCAAAACAGCATACCTACACGGTATGGTTTTGGATCGAAACGGTAAAAAAATGAGTAAATCAAACCCTGAAACAGCCATAGATCCAATAGAAAGTATAGAAGAATTTGGATCTGACGCTCTAAGAATGGCCATGCTTGTTGGTGTCGGACCCGGACAGGCACTAACTTTAACCCGAGAAAAAATAAAAGCCTATAAACATTTTGGAAACAAAATCTGGAATGCCACTCGTTTTGTTATCGAAAACTGTCCGAATATTGATGTGGCTAAAAAACCGAAACTGATAGAAGAAGACCAAGAATATCTTAAAAAAATGAAAGAAGTTCTTGTGGATGTAACAGATGATATGGAATCATACCGACTGCATTTGGCAAGCGAGAAGCTTTACCACTACTTCTGGCATGAATTCGCAGATGTTATTATAGAAGATGTTAAAGAGAGATTGAGGTCCGAAAGTGCAAATGAGGAAGAAAAAAAATCAGGCGAGTGGATTTTGACTCACATACTGACTGAAAACATAAAAGCACTCCATCCGTTTATGCCTTTCATAACAGAAGAAATTTGGTCGATTCTGCCACACACACAAGGAAAACTGATTGTCACCAAGTGGCCACAAACCGGTTCTTAAAAATACTTTCAAAAACTTAAATATTTAAATGGACTTTATAGCAAACTCTTTCCTCATAAATCCCGGGCTTGTGGCTTTCGCGATCTTGGGAGGAATTGGGCCAGCCCTTCTGTGGCTCTGGTTTTGGCTTAGAGAAGACAGGGCGCACCCTGAACCCAAAAAATGGCTGATCTTGTCCTTTCTGGCGGGGATGGCTTCTGTAATTTTAGTTTACCCTTTCCAAGAAGCCGTTTTTGAAGTTTACTCCGCCTACCTAGTAACCCTTTTTATTGCATGGGCAGCTCTGGAAGAATTTTTCAAACTCGGTGCCGCCTACGCGACAGGCTTATCAAGTAAAGATATGGACGAACCCATAGACGCTGTTGTTTATATGAT
>CAZROQ010000038.1:0-5513 GCA_964601755.1 uncultured Candidatus Saccharibacteria bacterium | reverse complement strand
CGCTGGTTCGACTCCGCGCGCAAGCAAAGAAATTTGCTTGCTCCATCTCCACTCAACAAAAATGGCTCCCTTGTGGGGAGCTCATTTTTCTACGAGTGGAGATGGGCGGAGTCGAACCGCCGTGCAAATGAGTATCACATATGAATCTACAAAGTATAGTTTGTTTTTTGGGTTTAAGTTTGCAAGCTAAGAAACAGACAAAACACTTGCAAGCCGATCCTCTTTGTTTCGAATCAGTGTCGAGGAGGTCACTTCATCTATCCTGATGTTTTAGCGCCAGAGACAGCTTATCAGAAATGGGCCGGTCTGGCGTCGATTACGCGCCCTTCGAAGCTTTAAGCGAAGAAGGGGGCCGTTTAGCTCTTACGCAGCGTAAGCGAAAGCGAAGTCTTTAGACCCAAAATATGGAGAAACTAATGACTTTGCTTTTGAAGCAACTGTGTTTGCAGTTGAATTTTCCGGACTTTTTAGAAGTTCCCGGAGCTTCACTTTGCACATATATGAAGGAATCACTTGTCGAGGCCTTGGCATCCCCACACTTCTTTTTTCGACATGTCGAAAAAAGAAGTGTGGGGTGTCCAAAGAGGACAAACAAACTTCATTTATTATTAACTTTTCAAAGTACGACGAATTTCTCTGTCGGTGTCTCGTTTTTTTATGTCTTCTCGTTTGTCGTGGGCTTTTTTACCACGCGCGACAGCAATCTCGAGCTTTATATGACGACCCTTATTATACACCGAAACAGGGACTACCGTCAATCTTTTTTGTTTCTCTAAACCAACGAGGTGATTTATCTCTTTTTTGGTCAAAAGGAGCTTTCTGGCCCTGTTTGGGTCGTAGTTTTTAGGGGTATTTGCCGGCTGATAGGGTGGAATGTACATATTTAAAACAAAGGCCTCACCGCCTCGTATAGAGATAAAACTGCCGTCGAGGCTACCTTGACCACTTTTGAGTGATTTAACCTCAAAACCGCGCAGTTCAATACCCGCCTCAAGTTTTTCAACGATTTCGTAATCCCGTTTTATTTTTTTGTTGTGTACCAATTTCGGCATAAGCCAATACTAGCAGAAATGGAAAATCTGTGGTATTTTCGCAACAGGAAAAACACAAACACGAACAAACAGGAAAGGAGGTGTGCTATTCCCAAAGTGTATTGTTCTGAATGTGGTCGGCGTGTCCGTGTAACCCACCCAAGCACTGGCAGGTGGGGAGATCCAAGTGATCGAGACCATGATTTGTGCTCGGCCTGTTACGATTCGATTTTGAATTCAGATCGAAATCATAAGACTCACAAGATTCAGGGTCGTAATAAATCATTCAAATAGCGTCAACCCCGTACTCCAAGGGTTGGCGTTTTTCTTTATCAAAATGGTAATTTCGTGTATTATTATCGCTCATGGCGGACAACAAAAACACTCAAAAAAAAGGTTCAAAAAAGCGCAGAAAGCGTTTGGGTCCAAAGAAAATTTTTCTAAAACAAACCGGCGGGAAAGGGCCGAAACGCTCTTTTTTGATGAATCTCACCACTACTATTTTGATTATTTTGATTTTTGTAACAGCTTACTCCTTTTTTGTTTCACCGGCTGAAGAACGCGAAGAAATACCTTTGTCTGAGCTCGCCACTGCGGTTAAAGAGGAAAGAGTTGAAAGCATCGTTATTGAAGGCAATGAGCTTCAGGCCGATTACAAAGATGAAACTTTGGTTGTTGCTAAAAAAGAATCAGATTCGGCGCTAACCGAGACGCTTGCCAATTACGGTGTCGAGCCGGTCCAGCTTGCAGGTGTGTCTATTAAAGTTCAAGAGGATAGGGGTCTGGGTTTCTGGCTTTTGACGCTGTCTCCGATAATTATTCCGGTCTTGTTTATAGTTTTCTTTATTTGGTATCTGTCGAGACAGGTAAAGGGTGCCGGAATGCAGGCATTTACATTCGGTCAATCAAAGGCGCGTATCATAATGCCTCATGACACTAAACAGAAAGTGACATTCAAAGATATCGCCGGCTCAGAAGAGGCAAAAAGAGAGCTGGAAGAGGTTGTTGATTTTCTGAAAAACCCCAAAAAGTTTTTAAACATCGGCGCCAAGATTCCAAAAGGAATTATTTTGATGGGGGCGCCCGGAACAGGAAAGACGCTCCTGGCGCGCGGTGTGGCGGGTGAGGCTAGTGTCGCTTTCTTTTCTATCTCCGGTTCAGAGTTTGTCGAGATGTTTGTCGGGGTCGGCGCCTCGCGTGTGCGTGACCTCTTTAAAATGGCCAAACAGGCATCGCCGGCAATTATTTTCATAGACGAGGTTGATGCCATCGGGCGTGTTCGTGGCTCTGGAATGGGTGGAGGTAATGACGAACGGGAGCAAACTCTCAATCAAATTCTTGTTGAGATGGACGGTTTTGAGCAAAACGAAAAGGTCATTGTTATGGCCGCTACCAACCGGCCGGATGTTCTTGATCCGGCGCTACTGCGCCCAGGCCGTTTTGATCGGCGAGTAACCATAGACCTTCCGGACAGAAAAGACAGAGAGGCGATTTTGAAAATCCAGTCGAGTAAAATGCCGTTGGCGGGCGATGTTGATTTTGGTGTGATTGCCGAAAGAACGCCGGGATTTTCTGGAGCTGACATTTACTCTCTGGTAAACGAGGCGGCGATTTTGACGGCTCGTGAAGAAAAGAAAAAGATTGAGCAAGCGCACATTGTTGCCTCGATTGAAAAGGTGATGCTTGGTCCGGAACGCCGAAGCCATGTTTTGTCGACCAAGGAAAAGAAGATCACCGCCTACCACGAAGCCGGACACGCGCTTGTGGCCTCTTTGCTTCCAAACGCTGATCCGGTGCACAAGATTTCTATTATTTCTCGGGGGCGTGCCGCCGGTTATACATTGAAGTTGCCATTTGAAGACAGAAAGATGCACACCAAGAAAGATTTTCTCGATGATCTGGCTGTCAATCTCGGTGGGTACATTACAGAAAATATTAAGTTTGGCGATGTTTCCACCGGCCCCTCAAACGACCTGCAAACAGTCACCGACATTGCTCGAGCTATGGTTACCAAGTACGGAATGTCTGATGTCATCGGCCCTATGGCTCTGGATACCTCTTCCAGAAGAATCCGATACACCGGAAATGACGAAACGGCCGATCGTGAATACTCGGATGATCTTTCAGAAAAGGTTGATGCGGAGGTTTCAAGGATCGTAAAAGAATCCTACGATAAAGCGGAAAAGCTTTTGACTGAGAATGATGAACTCCTCGAGGCAATCGCGCAAAAACTTATTGAGGTTGAAAACCTTGAACGCGATGAGTTTGAAGACCTACTCCGCCAGCACGGAGTCGAGCCAAAGAAGTTGGAGGAATAGTTTGAATTAAAAAAGTTGGTGTTGTAACATCTTTTACACTGATAGATGAGAGATTACCGCCCGTAGCTCAATGGTAGAGCAGACGACTTATATTCGTCTGGTTGTAGGTTCGAGTCCTACCGGGCGGACAAAAAATAGCGAAGCGGTTTTTGTATGCCCGGGCGCAGTCCCGCGAAGCGGGGCGTGGCGCGGACTCGAAAAGGTTAGTCAGATATTTTCGGAGAAAATATCGACAACCTGCACTGAAGCTGTAAGCTTCGAGTCCTACCGGGCGGACAAAAAATAGCGAAGCGGTTTTTGTGCGCACGGAGGAAGCAAACTGCTTTGCTTCCGTCAGGACTCGAAAGGCGGAGCCATGTCATGAATACTTGGAAGGACAGGCGCTGTGCCCTGCGAAGCCTTGGCGAAGAAGGGAGCCTGGGTGAGAAGCGAGACCCGCAAGTTTCGCAAGACTTTTTGATTCCGCCCGGAGGAAGCAAATTTTACTTGTTGATAACTGTAGGTTGTGTACTGTCCTTGTTGTTATATAATTACGGTGGTCTAGTAATAGATTACTTTTTATTTAACTTTTTATTATGAAAAAATTCTTAATAGTATTTTTAGTTGGGGTGTTTTTGACCCCATTTTTTGTTAATGCACAAACACGAGAAGATGTTATTGCAGATCTGATTGCACAGATTAATTCCTTAATGCAACAGATTGAAGAATTAAAGGCACAGACGGCAAGCTCTAGTGCTGATACCGGGTCCAGAATAACAAGCCCCGCGATTGGTTGTATGACTTTTAGTGAAAACCTATATTTAGGTAGCAGAGGTGCTGAGGTGTCACGGCTACAACAGTTCCTTGAACAAACAGGCGATTTCACCTATCCAAAAATAACAGGATACTTCGGCCCAGCTACTGAAACTGCGGTTAAAAGATGGCAGGCACGCAACGGCGTGGTTTCAAGTGGCTTGCCTGAAACAACCGGTTACGGAGTCTTTGGTCCGTCAACGCGAGGTGCAGTGCGCAATGCAACATGTCAGACGACTTCACCTAAGCCGGATGATAAGCCGACCCCTGTGGATTCCGATGTGTTGAAGGTGATCTCTCCAAACGGCGGTGAGGAATTTGAACTTAACGAAGAAATCACTGTTTATTGGAAAGCAGATGATGAGCAGTTCGAGGATGTTGCAGTGTACTTGTGGAAAGCAGATGGAGGAATGTGTTATGTAGACACTGTTGATGTCGACTTGGATCGTTTTTCTTTCACACCAGGAGACGATGCGGATTGCCCAGGCATACAGGATGTTGATGAGGGCAAATACAAAATTAAACTTGTTCCTGATACAGAAATATCTATCTCACGCAAATACGATGATGCCAGTGACAACTTCTTTTATCTAACGGACGGTCATTTTGAGGGACCTTTGCCTGGTCCGACTCCTTCTCCTTCTATTACGGTAACCTCTCCAAACGGCGGTGAGACATGGACAACCGGAAGTACCTTTAGCGTGCGATGGAAGACTGAAGCAGCTTCCGGGGATTGGACGGTTGATATAAACCTTAGGGACGACACAGGTGTTCGGGTAGACCGATCTGCTATCGGCACATCAAACGATGGTTCGGAGTTCATTACGGTTCCCAAAGGGCTTGAACGGGGAGAGTACTTCATCGAAATCGTTCTGCGCGGACCCACTGGAGGCATCGAGGACGCAGACAACACCGACAAAAACTTCATTATTTATGACAAACCAACAACGCAAGAGATTCACGCAAACCTTCAGGAAGTTATTCGTGACAACCAAACCACCTTTTTAACAGACGATGATTCACCAAAATTTGATTGGGATGTCACCGGTGACGGTCAGGTGGACGCTTCAGATGAGATCCGTGTGAGGAACATCGCAACCATTAGTGACAGTCAGTACAAAAAAGTTGTCGGTACTCTAACGGAGGCGCTAAACAACAGACGCGCCAGCCTTAGCAATAGCCCGCCTTTTGATGAGCGACTTGACCTGAACGCTGATGGGGTGATAGATGGACAACATGATGTCACTGCGTTGGTTGATGCCCTAAACGAAATAAGAGGGAGCGGTGGAGAGACGGCGCGGTCACGGGGTAATGATGATGACAAACCAACAACGCAAGAGATTCACGCAAACCTTCAGGAAGTTATTCGTGA
>CAZROQ010000037.1:0-5528 GCA_964601755.1 uncultured Candidatus Saccharibacteria bacterium | reverse complement strand
CTTTTCTAATCTTGTCGGCATTTTCCCAGTCTTTCTTTTCTCTTAAATCGTTTCTTTCATTTAATCTTTTAATTTTGTCTTCGGGTACATCAAGAATTTTATCTACCATGGCTAGAATGTTTAGACCCAGCAGACTGTCAAAAACTTTAAAAACCTCGCGCTTGTCTTCGGGAGTCATTTTTGCCGTTGTCAGCTTGTTTAAAAGAGCTAAAGCTTTGGGAGTGTTTAAGTCATCATTCATTGCCTCCTCAAGTTCTTGAATGGAGTTTTCTTTATTATCAACCCCTTGTTCATTGTTTTCTTTTTGAGGCATAAAAACCGAGTATAAGATATTTTTATAGGCCTCCTGAGCTCCGTTTACAGCATCTCTTGTGAAGTTCATCTGGGTTCTGTAATGTCCGGAAAGCAACCAGTAGCGATAGGATAGGGGGTGGATGCCTTTGTTTTTCAAATCATCTAAGGTCAAAATGTTGCCAAGAGATTTACTCATTTTTTGCCCTTCGATAAGAATATGTTCGTTGTGAAGCCAGTATCTGGCAAGGGGTTTACCGTTTGCGCCTTCTGATTGAGCAATCTCGTTGTTGTGGTGAACGCCGATGTGATCTACGCCACCTGTGTGAATATCAAAAGTTTCTCCCAATATTTTTTGTGACATAGCGGAACACTCAATGTGCCAGCCCGGAAATCCAGTCCCCCAAGGAGAGCCCCATTCTTGTTGTCGGCCTGAGTTTTCTATAGAGAGTTTCCAGAGCGCAAAATCTGTTGGGTTCCTTTTTTCTCCCGTGGACTCAACTCGAGCCCCTTCTTTTAATCCGGAGAGATCAACTTGTCCCAGAGAACCGTATTTTTCAAATTTGGAAGTGTCAAAATAAACACCATCAGTGGTTTTGTATGTTAAGCCTTTTTCTTCCAGTTTTTTGATTAATTCTATCTGCTCGATTATGTTTTCTGTAGCTTTCGGAAACTCGGTTTTTTCTGTCTTTATGTTTAAGGAGCTGATGTCATCCCAAAAAGCACTTGTGTAAAAAGTGGCGATTTCTTGGGCTGTCTTTTTTTCTTCTTCGGCTTGTTTTTCAACCTTGTCGTCACCACTGCCAGAGTCGTTGGTTAAGTGACCAACATCAGTAATGTTTATAACTTGTTTTATCTCAAATCCTTGGAATTCAAGAGTTCGCCTAATGAGATCTGCAAAGACATAAGAACGCAGGTTGCCAATGTGGGCATAGTCGTAAACAGTCGGACCACAGTTGTACATACCGACTTTGGGCGGATCGATTGCGTCAAAACCATCCTTTTTCCCGGTTAGCGTATTGTAGAAGAATATTTTAGCCATAAAATTAGAACCATTTCTTGTGTTTGAAGTATAGGAATATCGATAAAGATGCAATGGCTGAAATGATTAAAATAATCCAAAAATCTTCAGTCTGTCCGATAATGGGAGAGTTTTTGGTGTTCATTCCAAAAAGTGAAGCGATCATTGTTACGGGTAGAGTCAAAGAGGCCATAATGGTCAGGTTTTTAACTATTTCATTTTGCTTTGTGTATAGAAGCGAGTTGTTGGTTTGCCTAAATTCTTTAACAATTCTAATTTCATGATTGATGGTGTTAATAAATTTTTGATGGCGTTCGATGATTTTATTGAAACTATCTAGCTCGGTGTTTCCAAAAAGAATTTGAACATTTTCGGCAAGGTCCTTTAAAGAGTCTGTACGCAGGGACAATGTTTTTTTAAAATCAGTCAGAACTCTACTGACTTCTGAAAGAGCCACCACCATTGCTTTTTCCTCACCTCGAAAGATTTTCTTTTCTATGTTGTCTGTCCAGTCTTCAAGGTATCTAAGCTCGTCATCGGTTGATTTGTAGAAAGCGTTAAGTAGGGATATGAAGACGCGTGCTCCATTGGTGTCTTTCTCTTCGTGTTGAATGGCTGAATCAACGAAAGCCATTTTAGAAAATCGATGGATGGTGTCGATGGTATCGTATCTCACTGTTATTAAAAAATTTTGACCTATAATAAAGTTAACTTCTTGTTCGTATTTTTCTTTCTCGCTTCTTGATTGGCGATTTGCCGGAAAGTGCAAGACGGCAAAAATCTCCTGTCCATAAGTGTAAACCAGTGGTCGCGGAGTCGGGGAGGCGATTTCTTGAATAATTCTGGGGTCTAAAGAAAAATCATTTGAAAGCGTGTTCAAATCTTCTTTTGAGGGGCTGAATACATCCAGCCAAGTAATGTTGTGTACTGTGTTTCGTTTAATCATTTCTTCTATTATATAGGATGATAAAGAATAATTCACAAAAATAAGGTGGATAGGTCTGTGAGAAAAGATAAGTTTTTGTTATACTTAACACTTACATTTTGTTTTTATGGAAACCCAGTTTCGAAAAATAGGTTTAATTCTTTTTTCCGTTCTACTTATGGCGGTTGTGTTTTTTACGGGGGTTTATGTTGGGATGGAAAGCATACCGGAAGAAAGTAAGGTGGTAACTTTGCATAACACCTCTGAAAATAAACCGGATTCAGTTGACTTCTCGCCATTTTGGAAAACATGGAATGTTATAAATGAAAAGTTTGTTCCGGTAAGCACGACGACACAAAAGGCTACTGATGAAGATAGGGTGTGGGGGGCCATTTCCGGACTAACTGATTCTTTAGAAGACCCATATACGGTTTTCTTACCCCCTGTTGAGTCGAAGGTTTTTGAAGAAGATATCAGCGGTAATTTTGAGGGCGTTGGAATGGAGATTGGTATTAGAGAAAATATTCTTACCGTTATTTCTCCCCTTAAAAACACGCCGGCTTACAAAGCGGGTGTTAAGTCAGGTGATATTATTTTGGAAATAAACGGCAATATAACTGCCGATATGAGCGTGGAAGAAGCGGTTAAACTTATTCGGGGTGAACGGGGAACAAAGGTTAAATTAACTCTTTTTAGAGACAACAACGGGGGAGAGCCATTTTCTGTAGAGATAGTAAGAGATGTTATAGACATACCCGCCACTGATAGCTATTTAAGAGATGATGGTATTTTTGTGATTCACCTTTATAATTTTTCCGCCATATCAGCCAATGAATTTAGAATGGCCCTTAGGGATTTTATACTAAGCGACACAGACCGATTGATACTTGATTTGAGAGGTAATGCCGGTGGTTTCTTGAAGGCGTCTATAGAGATGGCCAGTTGGTTTTTGCCCGCCGGAGATGTTGTTGTCAAAGAAGATTTCGGCTCCAAAAACGACCCCGATGTTTATCGAAGCAAAGGGCACAATGTTTTTGGTTCTGATCTTAAAATGGTTATTTTGGTAGACGGGGGTACCGCTTCTGCTTCAGAAATATTAGCAGGCGCGCTTAGAGAGCATGGGGTAGCCACCCTCGTGGGAACACAGACATTCGGCAAAGGATCGGTTCAAGAGCTCGTACCGATAACATCGGATACCAATCTGAAAGTCACGGTTGCCAGATGGTTGACCCCAAACGGTACTTCAATATCACAAAATGGTTTGGTTCCCGACAGCATCGTAGAGGCAGGGGATTCTGAAAGCGGTGATCTGCAGATGGAGAGGGCGGTTGAGATAGTTTCTCAACAGCGTTGAAATTAAGCTATTTTCTGGTAAGATGTTCTAACCTTAGAGAGAGGTTTTTATTTTTCATTATTTATAAAATATGAAAGTTGTATTACTAGAGGATGTAAAAAATCTTGGAAGTAAACTCGACATTGTCGATGTTTCCAGTGGTTACGCACGAAATTTTTTGTTGCCAAACAAATTGGCTAAGAGCGTTAATGCCAAGGAAGCTGTTCACTTTGAGGAAGAAAAAGAGAAAGAAGAGAAGAATAGACAGGAAAGACTGGAATCATTAAAAGAGGAAGTTTCCAAGCTGAAAGAACAGAAGATTATTTTAAAATCAAAGGCGAATGAAAAGGGACACCTTTTTGCGCAGGTAACGCTGGATGATGTTAGAAACGCTGTTTCAGATCAAGCAAAAATTGACATCTCTCCGGCAACTTTGGAGGGTTCGGAGACCATAAAGGAGCTGGGAGAATTCACTTACACCCTTAAGATAGGAGAGGATGTTTCGGTGGATGTTAAGATTGAAGTACAAGGAGGGGAGTAAGGGATCTCTTAACGGCCTGGGAGTAAAACAATTTACAATTTTTTCCCTCGACTACGCTCGGGACAAGCAATTTACGATGAATTTTCAATTTACAATTTTCAATTTTCATTGAATTTACAATTTCCAATGTCTCAAGTAAAAAATCACTATTTCTTTTCAAACATTTATTCGCGTTTTAATTCGTAATTCGTAATTCTTGATTCTATACTCTTAATTCTTACTAATTTACACTAACGATTTTCTTCAAAACAGTTTTTCCGTCAAAATGCTTTTTTCTTTTGTCGCCATAAGAAACTTTGCCATCTACTGTGGTAAAAAGGGTGTGGTCTTTTCCTGAGCGCACATTCTTGCCTGGTAGGTACTTTGTACCTCTTTGACGCACGAGAACAGAACCCGCTTTTACATTTTGGCCGTTGTTAACTTTTATGCCAAGATATTGAGGGTTTGAACTACTTGTGTTTTTGGTTGATCCTGCTGCCTTTTTATGTGCCATAAAATTTAAATGTTACAATCAGAGATTATAGACGAATGTGACATCAAAATCAAGGGTTATGAAAGATTTTTTAAACAAAATAAACAGAAACAGATTTAACGCAATTTACATAATTATAATAATATTTACGGCGACTTCTTCCTTTGGTTTAGGTAAATTGTCGGTCCTTTCTGAAAAAGAACCTGTAAAAATAATCGACACACCCGCAATAAATAGTGGTTCAGTGTCAACAAAAATAGGGGAGGAAGAAGTTGTTGCTTCTAAAAATAGTTCTAAATATCACTATCCTTGGTGCTCGGGAGCAAAACAGATAAGCCAGGCTAACCTTATTTCTTTCAAATCAGTAGAGGAAGCCCGCGCGCAAGGTTTGACACCCGCTCAAAACTGCGAAGGCTTACGCTAGGGATCTAAAAAATACAAAAACTTGCGGAAAAAGGGGGTTCTGGTAGAATTCTGATTCTGTACTCTGGTGTGGGGTACAAAAATTAAGATATTGACATAAATCATAAATGTTGATATAATATAAGTAATCCGGCTTGTTGCTGGATTTTGATTTTCCGGTTTTTTAATCTTAAACACGCTAAGCCCGTGTAAGAAAAACCAACCGGCAGGCTCTGGATGGCAAGGATGAAGCCTGATTGAAAGTAAGAGAAGGTCTTATTATAGAAATTACTACTCTTGCATTCCTGATGATGTTCACTGACATTGACAAGACAGATATGGGTGAGGGGCACGCAAACTCCGTCGCTGTCGCAGAAGCAACCTATGCTGTTCGAGAAATAGAAGAAAGTGGACCCAAGACAACAAAACAGTACATTGAAGAATACTTCGAAGACATACCGGTTATGGCTAAAGTAGCTGAATGTGAATCTCGCTTTCGCCAATATGACAAAAATGGGTACTCTCTGAAAGGAGATATCGACC